>NZ_JBEOSJ010000003.1:0-159692 GCF_040302905.1 Streptomyces sp. NPDC096193
CTGCAGGGGGGACCCTGTGGGAGAGTAGGACGCCGCCGAACAATTTTTAGCCTCAACCCCCGGACCATGTCCGGGGGTTGAGGCATTTTTGCGTTGTGCGTCAGGTCGCTGCCCGATGCCGCAGTCCCGGCGCACCGGCCCGAGCACCTGCTCATATGGCACGAGCCCCTGGACCCAGTGCGCCGCGTAGGCGCCTGCTGAGGCTCTTTAGGGTGAGTCCATGCGCTATGAACTGGTCATCTTCGACAACGACGGTGTGCTCGTCGACAGTGAGCCGATCTCGAACACCATCCTCGCCGGCTATCTGACCGAGCTGGGGCACCCCACCTCGTACGAGGACTCGCTGCGCGACTACATGGGAGCGGCTGTGCACCGCGTGCACGACCTCGTGCTGGAGCGGACCGGCCGGCGACTGCCCGAGGACTTCGACGACACGCTGCATGCGCGCGTCTTCGCCGCTTTCGAGCGGGAGTTGGTGGCTGTCGACGGGGTGACCGAGGTGCTGGGGAAGCTCGTGGCCGAAGGGGTGCCGTATTGCGTCGCGTCGTCGGGGAGTCATGAGCGGATCCGCGTCGGGCATCTGAAGACCGGTCTGGACCTCTGGTTCCGGGAGGGCAATGTCTTCAGTGCACAGGACGTGGGCCGGGGGAAGCCGGAGCCGGATCTGTTTCTGCACGCCGCCGAGCGGATGGGCGTTGCCCCGGAGCGCTGTGTCGTCGTCGAGGACAGCCCGCTCGGGGTGACCGCGGCGAGGGCGGCCGGTATGGACGTCTACGGGTTCACGGCGATGACCGCCGCCGAGAAGTCGGCCGGTGCGAAGGGGTACTTCGGGTCCATGGCCGAGCTGCCCGAACTGCTCGTCTGATCCGACCGATTGGTCGTGTGATCGATCTACCGCTGGGTAGGGCAGCGGCCTACGCTGTCCGGCCATGACGGATGCGCGGTTGGGGCGGCGGTTGCGGCGTGGTCGCGCCTCGTTGGCGTTGAGCTTCTTCGCGCAGGGAGTGGCGTTCGCTCTGCTCGTGACGCGGATACCCGCGGTGCAGGACCGGTACGGGATATCCGACGCCATGCTGCCCGTCTTCCTCGCCGCGGTGCCGATTCTCGCCGGCGTCGGAAGTGTGGTCACCGAGTGGCTGGTGCGGCGGATCGCCCCCAGTGCCGTACTGCGGTGGTCCCAGCCGGTGGTGATGCTGGCGCTGCTGGGGGTGGCCGCCGGGACCGACGTGTGGCAGGTCGCTGTCGCCCTCGGGATCTTCGGGCTCGCGGTCGGTGCACTGGACGCGTCCATGAACATGCTCGGAGTGAGCCTTCAGCGGGCGTACGGGCGCAGCATCATGCTCGGGTTCCATGCGGCGTACAGCCTCGGTGGGATCGCCGGCGCCTCGCTGGCGTGGGCGGGCGCGCACTGGGACCTGTCGCTGCTGGCCTCGTATCTGCCGGTGATGGCTGTGCTGTTGCCGGTGGTGCTGGTGGGGAGCCGCTGGTACGCGGATCAGGAGCCGGTGCCGCGGACACCCACGCGGGCGGGGGAACGCGAGGGGGCAGGCGTCGGGTTCCGGCTGCTGTTGCCGTTCTGCCTGGTGATGGCCTTCGCCTACATCGGGGACTCCACGGTCTCCAACTGGAGCGCGAAGTATCTGCAGGACGTGCTCGGGAGCTCGGAGGAGGTCGCGACCGTCCCGTACAACGCGTACATGGTGACCACGCTGCTGGGCCGGGCGGTGGGTGACCTGGGGGTGCGGCGGTTCGGTGCCGTGGCGGTCGTGCGGTGCGGGACGGTGCTGGCGGCCGCCGGATTCGCCGTGGTGGCGATGGCGCCCGGGGCCGTGGTGGGGATTCTCGGCTTCACTCTGCTGGGGTTCGGCCTGTGTGTGATCGTGCCGCAGACGTTCGCCGCGGCGGGGCGGCGGGCGGTCGAGGCCGGGGGGCCCGGGGCGAGCGATGCGGCGGTGGCCAGGCTGAACGTCTTCAACTACGTCGGCTTCCTGGTCGGTTCACCGCTCGTCGGGGCGCTCGGGGACGCCTGGAGCTATCGGTGGGCGATGGTCGTGCCGATGGTGTTGGTGCTGGTGACGTTGCGGTACGCCCGCTCGTTCGGTGCGGAGCCGGCCGGATACGGTGGCGGGCATGAGCGGCCGCGGATTGTTGATGTGGGACGAGGCGGTAACGAAGTATGACTTCGGGAGCAGCCATCCGATGGATCCGGTGCGGCTCGCGCTGACCATGGGGTTGGTGCGGGCGTACGGGTTGGACCGTGCGCTGGACGTGGTGTCCGCGAAGTCTGCCGGGGACTCCACGCTCCGGCTCGTGCACCGTGAGGACTATGTGGCGGCGGTCAGGGCGGCTTCGGCGGATCCGAGGTCGGCGGACCAGTCGTACGGGCTCGGCACGATGGACGATCCGGCCTTCGCGGGGATGCACGAGGCGTCCGCGCTGATCGCGGGGCAGTCGGTCGGGGCCGCGGAGGCGGTCTGGCGGGGTGAGGCCGCGCACGCGGTGAACTTCGCGGGTGGTCTGCACCATGCGATGCCCGGTTCCGCCTCGGGGTTCTGCATCTACAACGACGCGTCGCTGGCGATCGCGCGGTTGCTGGAGCTGGGTGCGGAGCGGGTCGCGTATGTGGATGTGGACGTGCATCACGGGGACGGCGTCCAGGCGGCGTTCTGGGATGATCCGCGCGTGCTGACGGTCTCGATGCACGAGCATCCGCGGATGCTGTTCCCCGGCACCGGCTGGCCGGAGGAGACCGGCGGGGACGGCGCGGCGGCGGGCAGCGCGGTCAATGTGGCCCTGCCGGCCGGGACCGGCGACGAGGGCTGGCTCCGGGCCTTCCACGCGGTGGTGCCGGAGCTGCTGGCCGACTTCCGGCCGGAGGTCCTGGTGACGCAGCACGGCGCGGACACGCACTTCGAGGACCCGCTGGCGCATCTGGCGGTGTCGCTGGACGCACAGCGGGCGGTCCAGGAGTCGTGCCATGCGCTGGCCCACGACCATGTGGACGGCGGCAGGTGGGTCGCGCTCGGGGGCGGCGGGTACGCGGTGGTGGACGTGGTCCCCAGGTCCTGGACGCATCTGGTGGGGATCGCCGGACATGCGCCGGTGGACCCGGAGTCGGTGATCCCGTCGACGTGGCGGGACGAGGTGTACGCGCGGACGCGGCAGCTGGGGCCGGGACGGATGACGGACGGCCGTACGCCGACGTGGCGCGAGTGGGAGGCGGGGTACGACCCGGCGGACCGCCTGGACCAGGCGGTGCTGGCGACACGGCGGGCGGTGTTCCCGCTCAGGGGGCTGCTGGCGTAGGCGGACCGGCCCCGACCGGCACCGGGCGGTGGGAGCTGCCCGACCGGCACCGGGGGAGCGGCAATGTGCGGCTGCGCGGCAACGAGCGGCCGCGCCGCACTCCACGGTTCGCCCCTTGCCCCGGTTGCTCCCTTACCCCCGTTACGCCAACCGTGCGGTCACTCCCTCCTTTTCGTACGGGCCCGCGTCCGCTGCGGGAGCATCGGGAGCGTGTTGAGTACCGGAGCGCTGCGGGCGCATCTTCTGGCGGCCCGGTTGGCCGGAGCCGTCGCCACGTCGCGGGAGGCGAGTCTGCGCAGTTACCGGCTCTTCGCCGCGCGTGATCCCCGTGCCACCCTCGGACTCCTTCCCGAACGGGACTGGAGCGAGCGGGAATTGATCGCTCTGATGGCCGACAGGTGTGGTGTTTCGGACGATCCCGCCTGTGTCGACGGGTCCGATGTCATCGACCCCGAGCGGACGCTGACCGCACTCGCCGCCTTCGCCGAACGGCTCGGTGCCGTTGCTGCTCGTGGGGGAGTTGTGTTGCTCGGGACCGGGCATCCGCACCGGCTGCTCGGGTTCTACGCCGGGCTGGCAGACGCTTTGTCGGCGGCGGGCTGCGTCGTTCTCACCCCCGCGCAGGGGCGATGTGTCGACATAACGACCCGGTTCGGCGTACGCACGTACAACCTCCAGTACGTACGGGGCGTCGCGATGGTGCGCGAGACCGGCGCTCGGGGCGCCGGGAGTGAGACCGGCGCACACACCCATTCCCCCCTGCCGGTTCGGGCCGCATTGGAGGGTGTCGCGGAGGGCCGGGGGCCCCTGCCGGACCTGGTCGTCGGTGACCACGGCTGGGTCTGTGGGGCAGGTCAGCTGGGGATTGACGCGATCGGGCTCGCCGACACCGACGATCCGGCGCTCTTCGTGGGGGAGGCGGAGGGGCAGGTGTCCGTGGTCGTTCCGCTCGATGACGCTGTGCGGTCCGATTACTACCTCCCGCTGACGCGCTATGTACTCAATCGAGCGTGTCTGTCACAGTAGGCGGCCGAGCGCTGCTCCTCTTCCCCACTCGCACCACCCGCCCCTACTCTGGGGAGTGAGCGCACAGCGACGAAGAGTCACCGGAGGGGAAGCCGGTGTGCGTCATGTGCGGAAGGTACAGGTGGGTCATGGCTGCTGGCAGCGAGAGGCCTCTCAACGAGGTCAAGTTCCTTACCGTGGCGGAGGTCGCCTCGGTGATGAGGGTGTCGAAGATGACCGTGTACCGGTTGGTGCACAGCGGTCATCTGCCGGCCATCCGGGTGGGGAGGTCCTTCCGGGTACCGGAGCAAGCGGTTCACGAATACCTCCGCGAATCCTTTGTGGGGGTGGAATCCGCGTAGCCCGAGCAGGGCGGCTGCCCTCGGATTACAAGCTCGGGGCTGGGGCGGGTAGGCTAGGCCGATGTAGGTCGTGTGGGCCCAGACGCCCCGCACCGAGTGAAGAGAAGTGAGCGAGGGTAGTCGTGGGCTCTGTTATCAAGAAGCGGCGCAAGCGGATGGCGAAGAAGAAGCACCGCAAGCTGCTCAAGCGCACCCGCGTTCAGCGTCGTAACAAGAAGTAATTCGTTACGGCAGCTGTACGTGTCATCGCGGCCCCTCCACCGTTTCGGTGGAGGGGCCGCGGTGCGTCCCTTGGCGAAACAGCGTCGTGCAGTCATCACAGCGCAACACCGAACCGCTACGGTGACGGATAAGGGTGGGGTGGACCTAAGGGAAGGCGCTGATCTTGGGCAAGGTCGTGCTCGTCACCGGTGTGGCCCGGCAGCTCGGAGGGCGGCTGGTACGGCGCATCCTCCGGGATCCCGGCGTGGATCGGGTGATCGGTGTCGATGCGGTGGACCCCGAGCACCACTTGGGCGGCGCCGACTTCGTACGCGCCGACATCCGCCAGCCGGCCATAGCGCGGGTGCTGGCCGAGCACGACGTCGACACGGTCGTGCACATGGACGTGACGGGTACGCCGTTGGGCGCAGGCGGCCGGACGACGGTCAAGGAGACCAACGTCATCGGCACCATGCAGCTGCTCGGCGCCTGCCAGAAGTCGCCGACCGTCAAGCGGCTGGTGATCAAGTCCAGTACGAGCGTGTACGGCTCGGCGCCCCGCGACCCCGCGGTGTTCACCGAGACCACCCCGCCCAAGTCCCTGCCCAGCGGCGGCTTTGCGAAGGACGCGGTCGAGGTCGAGGGATACGTCCGCGGGTTCGCCCGCAGGCGCCCGGACGTCGCCGTGTGCGTCCTGCGGTTCGCGAACATCCTCGGCCCGTGCGCCGACTCCCCGCTCGCCGAGTTCTTCTCGTTGCCCGTCATGCCGACCGTCTTCGGCTACGACCCGCGGCTGCAGTTCGTCCATGAGGACGATGTGATCGACGTGTTGCGGATCGCGCTCGACGAGCCGCGGCGCGGCACGCTCAACAGCGGCACGTTCAACGTCGCGGGCGACGGTGTGCTGCTGCTCTCGCAGTGCTCACGGCGTCTCGGGCGGCCGACACTGCCGGTTCTGCTGCCCGCGGTCACCTGGGTCGGCTCCGCGCTGCGTACGCTCGGTGTCACGGACTTCTCGCCCGAGCAGATCCGCCTGCTGACGCACGGCCGGGTGGTGAGTACGACGCAGATGCGCGAGACCCTGGGCTTCCAGCCGAAGTTCACGACCGCGGAGGCCTTCGCGGACTTCGCCCGCAGCCGCGGGCCTGGGCTGCTGCCTCCGGAGGTCCTGGCGGACGCCGTGGACCGGGTGGCGGCCGCGCTGCCGGTCGGCGCCGGCCGGTCCGCCGGTCCGGACCCCTCCCTCCAGACGACTCAGAGCGACGCCGAATAAGGAGCGCAGCCAACGATGGCGGACGCCAAGGTCATTCCGTTCGACGACGACCGTTCGCGCGGCAGCGCGCAGCGTGCTGCGCGGCGACGCCCCACGGGCGGCACGAGCCGGCGCAAGGCCGATCCCGGCGGTATGCGGGAGATGCCCGTGAGCCCGCTGCCCGCACAGCAGCCGGCGCAGAAGACGTCGGACGCGGCCGACCAGGAGTCGCCGGTGCAGCCGCCGGCCGAGCGGGGTGGCGGCTGGGACCGGCGGATCGCCGGCGGGCTCGCGTTCCTGCGCCGCCGGATCACCGGGGACTACGAGGTCGACGAGTTCGGCTACGACGAGGACCTCACCGACCAGGTCCTGATGTCGATGGTCCGGCCGCTGTACGAGAAGTACTTCCGCGTCGAGGTGAAGGGGATCGAGAACATTCCCTCCGACGGCGGAGCGCTGGTGGTGGCCAACCACTCGGGCACGCTGCCGCTGGACGGTCTGATGATGCAGGTCGCCGTCCACGACAACCATCCGGCGGGCCGTCATCTGCGGCTGCTCGCCGCAGATCTGGTCTTCATGCTGCCGGTGGTGAACGAACTCGCCCGCAAGGCCGGACACACGCTGGCGTGCTCCGAGGACGCCGAGCGGCTCCTCCAGCGCGGTGAGGTCGTCGGGGTGATGCCCGAGGGCTTCAAGGGCATCGGGAAGCCGTTCAGCGACCGCTACAAGCTTCAGCGGTTCGGGCGGGGCGGGTTCGTCTCCACGGCGCTGCGGGCGGGAGCTCCGATCGTGCCGTGCTCGATCGTGGGGGCGGAGGAGATCTACCCGATGATCGGCAACGCGAAGACGCTCGCGCGGCTGCTGGGCTTCCCGTACTTCCCGATCACGCCGACGTTCCCGTGGCTGGGTCCGCTGGGCGCGGTGCCGCTGCCGACGAAGTGGACGATCCAGTTCGGGGAGCCGATCCCGACGGACGGGTATCCGCCGGAGGCGGCGGAGGACCCGATGCTGATGTTCAACCTGACGGACCAGGTGCGGGAGCAGATCCAGCACACGCTCTACAAGCTGCTGGTGCAGCGCCGGTCGGTGTTCTTCTAGGCCGGTGTTCTTCTGAACCAGTCTTCTTCCGGGCCGGTTCCCGGACACACCGGAGGGGGCTGGATTACTCCAGCCCCTCCGGCCTTGCTGTGTGTCAGTTGTCGTCCTCGGCCTCCAGGCCGAGGCCCGGCAGGATTCCCGGCAGCAGCGGCGGGATGGTGATGTCCGGCTGCGGCGGGAGTGGGTCCCTGCCCGAGGGCGAGGGGCTGTCGCCGTTCGTCGGAGGGTCGAACAGATCGCCCGGGTCGCCGCCGAGCAGACCGTCGTCCGACGCCGCGCCGGAACCCGAGGGCTTCGGCTTGCCGGCCTCACCGGGACGGGACTCGCCCGTGCCCGGAGCGGACGGTGTCGTACGACTGCTGCCCGGGCTCGACGGGCGGCCCGAGTCCTGCGAGGAGGCGCCGGGACGCTGCCCGCCGCCACGGCTCTGCTCCGGGGCGCGGGGCAGCAGCGACTGGAGCGGCTCGACCTCTTGGTCTATGGCGTCGAACACGTCGTTGACGTCGTCGCCGACATCGGTCAGTTGGGCCGGCAGCCGGTCCCGCAGCCCGTTCCACGCGTCACGGTGGGCGCGGGAGAACGAGTTGAGCTTCTGGATCGGGCCGAGCGAGCCGTCCCGTTCGTACGCCTCGTGGAGCAGCCGGTGGCCCTCGCCCGCGTCGTGCCGCACGCCGGTGAGGGCGCGGCGGACCTCGCCCAGTGATTCGTGGTCCAGGGCGCCGGCCCGTCCGCGCTCCATGAGGCGGCGGGCCTCACTGAGCCGGGTGGATGCCTGGTCGAGGTACAGCTCGCCGCGGTCGGACTCGCCTTCCGCCATACCGAGCCGGATGTCCTCCATGCCGCGCTTCAGCCCGTACAGCGTGTCACCTGGAAGGGCGTCGGAACTGGCAGCGGCCACTCCGCCGAAGGCCCCCGCGGCGACACCGACGGTCAGACCGCCGGCCGCAAGACCCTTCGACCAGCGGGAGCGTGGTCGCAATTTCCGGAGCGGGGAGGCCCGATGGGCGCCGCGGCCGGTCGTCCGCTGCTCGGGCACCGTAGTGCCCGCGGACCTGCCTCCCGAGGCCGTGCCTTCCTGGAACATGGCTTCCATGGCGGCCACGAGCTGCGCTCGCTGCACCACTTTGACCTCGGGATCCATTACCGGTCCCGGCAGCTCGCCGAGACCGTTCGCCAGCGCCAACAGCCGTCCGTGCTCGGTCGGTTCGACCGCATCATCCGGCTGCTCGGCCGCCTGATCTTCCAAGGCCTGGGCGAAGGCGTTCGCCCGCCGGTGCGCCGAAACGTTCGCGATCACTGGCGGCACCTCCTCTCGTCATGACGGTCGACTCCCCTCGGGGTCCGGAAGGTTGCACACCTTGAGCGCAACCACCCGATCGAGTGAGTGGCTGCGGGCATGGCGTGACCACAGGGAGCCTGCATCCCGCACAACGAGCGTCGCGGCACTTGGGTTACGCGCGAAAGATGATCGGACCAGTGCGTCATCGTGGCGTCACCGATTGTGAGTTGGGTCGGTCAGCGGGCGTCGTCGGGCAGGAGGCGGGCCAGGGTGCGTACGGCGCGGTACTGGAGGGTCTTGATCGCACCCTCGTTCTTGCCCATCACCCTGGCGGTCTCCGCGACCGACAGGCCCTGCAGGAAGCGCAGAGTCACGCATTCCTGCTGCTGAGGATTGAGTTTCTTGACGGCTTCGAGCAGCGCGGCGTTGGACAGGGACTCCAGGACGGAGTCCTCCGGGCTGCGTTCGACCTCGTTGGCGTCGAGCATCTCGCCGGTCGTGACCTCCAGCCGGAATCGGCTGGACTTGAAGTGGTCGGCGACCAGGTTCCGCGCGATCGTCACCAGCCAGGCGCCGAAGTCACGGCCCTGCCAGGTGAAGGTGGAGATGCGGCGCAGGGCCCGCAGGAACGTCTCACTCGTGAGGTCCTCCGCCGTCGCCTTCCCGCCCACCCGGTAGTAGATGTAGCGGTAGACGGTGTCGCTGTACTGGTCGTAGAGACGGCCGAATGCTTCCGCCTCGCCCGCCTGGGCGCGCTCGACCAGCTCCATCATGCGGGCGCTGTCGCTGTCGGCACTGGGCCGGCGTGCGGTGGTCGAGGCACCGGAGCCGCCCCGGCTGCTCCGTCTGCCGACGGCCCGCCCGTCGCCCGACCTCCTCCCCTCGACGACGGCGCTCCGCCCCGGCACCTGTTCGATGCCGTCGGCCAGGGCGTAGCAGGGAGCGGCGGGGCCGCTGGTGGCGAGGCGGGGCATGGCAAGGGCGGGGCCGGCGTACGCGGTGGGGACGAAACCGCGCAGGTGGTCGAGGACCGCCGCGCGGAGCGTAGCCAGGCCCGAGGCGTCAACCCCGACGTGTGGGTACACGGGACTCCCAGAGGCAGAGCTTCCATCACGTGCAGTGCGGGAATGTTCACCCGTCGTGGCGACTGGTGGGTTCCCGTATGCGTTTGAGGAGAATAACGCTTCGTACAGGCAGTGCTACACCCAGTTGCTCAAATCATCGTTTCCGTCGCTTCTGTTACCCCTCGGCGACGGTTCAAGTAGCAGATCGTGAACGCTTGTTGATCGAAAAGCTTCGCGATCTGACTCATCACAGGGTGTGCCGCAGCCTGTTCCTTGCGGTCGGGAGCGTCCCGGATCGTCGCTCTGCGTATCAGCGGCGGCGGCGGTGCAGGGCGACCGCGGCCGCCGTACCACCGGCGATGGCGCCGACACCGGCCGCCGCCGGGATGCCGACCTTGGCCGCCTTGCGGCCGGTCCGGTAGTCACGCAGTCGCCATTCGCGTTCGCGTGCGTGCTTGCGCAGCTTCGTGTCCGGATTGATCGCATACGGATGCCCGACGAGCGAGAGCATCGGGATGTCGTTGTGCGAATCGCTGTAGGCGGCGCAGCGGGCGAGCTCCAGGCCCTCGGCCGCGGCCAGGGCGCGTACCGCCTCGGCCTTCGCCGGGCCGTGCAGCGGCTCGCCGACGAGCTTGCCGGTGTAGACGCCGTCGACGGACTCGGCGACCGTGCCCAGCGCGCCGGTCAGGCCGAGGCGGCGGGCGATGATCGTCGCGGTCTCCACCGGGGCGGCCGTCACCAGCCAGACCTTCTGGCCCGCGTCCAGGTGCGCCTGCGCGAGCGCACGGGTGCCGGGCCAGATGCGGTCGGCCATGTACTCGTCGTAGATCTCCTCGCCGATGCTCATCAGCTCGGAGACGCGGTGGCCCTTGACGATGGACAGGGCGGACTCGCGGACGTCCTGCATGTGCTCGGGGTCCTCGACGCCGGCGAGCCGGAACCAGGTCTGTTGCCAGGCGAATCTGGCCAGCTCACGGCGCTGGAAGAACTTCCGCTTGTACAGGCCGCGGCCGAAGTGGAAGATCGCGGCGCCCTGCATCACGGTGTTGTCGAGATCGAAGAAGGCGGCGGCCCGGTCGTCCCCGAGGACGGGGAAGTCGGGTTCGGCGGGCGGGGCGAAGCCGTCCAGCGTGCCGAATTCGTCGAGCTGCTGCGACGTCTTGCGCGCTGCCTCGGCTGCTGCCTCGCCTGCGAGCACGCTCCTTGCGGTGGCGGAGCGCCTACGGGGGGTGAGCCATCCCAGTGCGGCCATGGCGTGAGCATAGCCAGTCTGTTCGGGACTTCCCGACACGCCGGTGTGCCATGGCGTGAACTCTGCGCGACCGCTTTGTTGAACGGGTGGTGCCAATGTGCCGCGGGGGTGGGGTTCGGGTGGCCGCGCAGGCCGTGCGCGGGCGGACAATGGCTGCATGAGTCCTCTGCTGCGGCGTGCCAAGAAGAAACCCGGCGAGCGAGTGGTGACATTGATCGGCAAACCGGAGTGTCATCTGTGCGACGACGCCCGGACGGTCGTCGAGAAGGTGTGCGCTGAGACGGGCGCGTCGTGGGAGGAGAAGGACATCACCCAGGACGAGGCGCTGCACCGGGCGTACTGGGAGCAGATCCCGGTGGTGCTCGTCGACGGCGAGCAGCACACGTTCTGGCGGGTGGACCCGGGGCGGCTGCGGCGCGCGCTGGGAGCCTGACTCCGGCCGGCGGCCGGCTGCGCGCCCCGCGCGGCCACGGAGGGCCGTTCGGGGGATGCTCCGGCGCTGTCACGGCTCTATCCGGACGCGAGGGGGACAGGGCACAGTAGACGGTCTCGGGGCGTATACGTGAGGAGTGTGTACGGTTTTGCCCCCTTCGGGTCTCCAGCAGGCCGATGCGGTTCGAGGTTCCAGGTTCACGCGAGCGAAATGCGTGACCCCGGTCACTTTGCTCGGACAAAACGGACACCATCTTTGTGCACGCGTTCACAAAGACATAGCCTGCATTCGACGGGGCGGTCTTGGAACACACGGCCGCCTGCAGCCTCGCTCATCCCGCAGGAGCACCGTGGCAACTGGCCGAAATCACCGACCGGCGACCCGTAGCCGAGGAATCCCCGAGGCCACCGTCGCCCGGCTTCCGCTGTACCTCCGCGCCCTCACGGCGCTGTCCGAGCGTTCCGTGCCGACCGTCTCCTCCGAGGAGCTGGCCGCCGCGGCGGGCGTGAACTCCGCGAAGCTGCGCAAGGACTTCTCCTACCTCGGCTCGTACGGCACCCGGGGTGTCGGTTACGACGTGGAGTACCTCGTCTACCAGATCTCCCGTGAGCTGGGCCTCACGCAGGACTGGCCCGTGGTGATCGTCGGTATCGGTAATCTCGGCGCCGCGCTCGCCAACTACGGCGGCTTCGCCTCCCGTGGCTTCCGGGTCGCCGCGTTGATAGACGCTGACCCGACGATGGCGGGCAAGCCCGTCGCGGGCATCCCCGTCCAGCACACGGACGAGCTCGAGAAGATCATCAGCGACAACGGCGTGTCGATCGGCGTCATCTCCACGCCCGCCGGTGCCGCCCAGCAGGTGTGCGAGCGGCTGATCGCCGCCGGTGTCACCTCCATCCTCAATTTCGCCCCCACCGTCCTCTCCGTGCCCGACGGTGTCGATGTGCGCAAGGTCGACCTCTCGATCGAGCTGCAGATCCTCGCCTTCCACGAGCAGCGGAAGGCCGGCGAGGAGGCCGAGGCCGCGGCAGGCCGGAAGGGACCCGACGGGGACATGCCCGCCGTGATGCCGGCATGAGTCTCCTGGTCGTCGGACTGAGCCACCGCAGCGCGCCGGTCAGTGTGCTGGAGCGGGCGTCGCTGTCCGCGGACGCGCAGGTCAAGCTGCTGCACGACACGCTCGCCGCGGAGCCGGCCGTGGAGGCCGCGGTGCTGGCCACCTGCAACCGCATCGAGCTCTACGCCGACGTGGACAAGTTCCACGCGGGTGTGGCCGAGCTGTCCACCCTGCTCGCGCAGCACAGCGCGGTCGGGCTCGAGGAGCTCACTCCCTATCTGTACGTGCACTACGAGGACCGGGCGGTGCACCACCTGTTCTCGGTGGCGTGCGGGCTGGACTCGATGGTCGTGGGCGAGGGGCAGATCCTCGGCCAGATCAAGGACGCGCTCGCGCTGGGGCAGGAACTGCACACCGCCGGGCGGCTGATCAACGACCTGTTCCAGCAGGCGCTGCGGGTCGGCAAGCGCGCCCACAGCGAGACCGGGATCGACCGGGCCGGGCAGTCGCTCGTGACCTTCGGCCTGGAGCAGCTCGCCGAGGGCGCGGACGTCGAGCAGTGGGCGGCGGACAAGCGGGTGCTGGTGATCGGCGCCGGCTCGATGTCCTCGCTCGCCGCGACGACGCTGGCACGCCTCGGTGTGGGCGAGCTCGTCGTCGCCAACCGGACGCTGGACCGCGCCGAACGACTGGCCTCCGTGCTCTCGGAGACGGACGGGGTGACCGCGCGGGCGGTGCCCATGGCGGCCGTCGCCGACGAACTGACACGTGCCGATGCGGTGGTGTCCTGCACCGGAGCGACCGGTCTCGTGCTGACGGCGGAGTCGGTCGCGACCGCGCTGGCGGAGCATGTGGTGCCGGTGGGAGCGGACGCCGCGTCGGCGGTCCAGGACCTGCGGGCGCCCGACGGAAGTCTGGTCGCGCGGCTGGCGGAGTTCGCCGCGCGCGACGGGCGGGTCGCCGACCTGACCGTCGGCGCCGAGCCCCGGGTCCTTGCCCCCGATGCCGCGACGCAGGCCGGGGCCGCGAGCGGCGAGCCCGCCTGTCCCGTGGGACTCGACGAGCTGCACGTCGCCGAGACGCTGGCCCAGCACGGCGCCTGGATGGAGAACGCCGAGCGGACCCTGCCGCGCAACCCCGCACCCGTGCGCACCAACGGCGCGGTGCGCATCGGACTGCTCGATCTCGCCATGCCGCGGGACATCGATCACGCCGTCCACCGGCTCCCCGGTGTACGGCTCGTCGACATCGAATCGCTCGCCGAGGCGTCCGCCGACGCCCCGATGGCCGCCGATGTCGATCAGGTGCGCCGCATCGTGTCCGACGAGGTCGCCGCGTTCGGCGCCGCCCAGCGGGCGGCCCGCATCACGCCGACCGTCGTCGCGCTGCGCACCATGGCCGCCGATGTCGTCGCCGGTGAGATCGCGCGCCTGGAGGGGCGGCTCACCGGTCTCGACGAGAAGCAGCGCGCCGAGATCAACCAGACCGTCCGCCGCGTCGTCGACAAGCTGCTCCACGCGCCCACCGTGCGCGTCAAGCAGCTTGCCAGCGAGCCCGGCGGCGCCGGGTACGCCGACGCACTGCGGACGCTCTTCGACCTCGACCCGGAGACGGTCGCCTCCGTCAGCCGGGCCGACATGAATGACGCAGACGTCAAGAACCGAGGGCGAGTATGACCGAGAGGGCACTGAGACTCGGGACCAGGCGCAGCAAGCTCGCCATGGCCCAGTCCGGGCAAGTGGCTCAGGCGGTGCGCCAGTTGACCGGCCGTGCCGTCGAGCTCGTCGAGATCACCACGTACGGGGACACCTCCCGTGAGCATCTCGCGCAGATCGGCGGTACGGGGGTCTTCGTCACCGCGCTGCGGGACGCCCTGCTGCGGGGTGACGTCGACTTCTGCGTTCACTCGCTGAAGGACCTGCCCACCACGCAGCCCGACGACCTCACGATCGCGGCGGTGCCGCGGCGCGAGGACGCGCGGGACGTGCTGGTGGCGCGCGACGGCCTGAGCTTCGACCGGCTGAGCGACGGTGCCCGCATCGGCACCGGTTCGCCGCGGCGGATGGCGCAGCTGAACGCATACGCCCGCGCGCACCACCTGCGCATAGAG
Source organism: Streptomyces sp. NPDC096193 (assembly GCF_040302905.1). NCBI lineage: Bacteria > Bacillati > Actinomycetota > Actinomycetes > Kitasatosporales > Streptomycetaceae > Streptomyces > Streptomyces sp. NPDC096193. The sequence goes on from NZ_JBEOSJ010000003.1 coordinate 14,420, forward strand.
ACCGTGCCGATCCGGGGCAACATCGACACCCGGATCGGATATGTACGAAGCGGGGAGCTGGACGCGGTGGTTCTCGCCGCCGCCGGGCTCAACCGCATCGGAAGGAGCGAGGAGGCGACCGACTTCCTGTCGGTCGACTTCGTCCTGCCGGCCCCCGGCCAGGGGGCCCTGGCGATCGAGTGCACCGCACAGAACGCGGAACTCGCCGCCGTACTCGCCGAGCTCGACGACCCGTACACCCGGATCGCCGTGACCGCCGAGCGTTCCCTGCTCGCCGCCCTGGAGGCCGGCTGCAGCGCACCTGTGGGTGCGCTTGCCGACCTGTTGGCCGACGGACAGGTTGTCACCGAAATGCGCCTGCGCGGCGTCGTCGGCACCACCGACGGCTCGACGCTGGTGCAGCTGTCCACCACCGGTCCCGTACCCACGTCGCACGGCGACGCCATCGCGCTCGGTCGCGAACTCGCGTCCGAGATGCTCGCCAAGGGTGCGGCCGGTCTTATGGGGGAGCGAGCACTTTGAGCCCCACCGCCAATCCGACTTCGGCGTTCTCGGCACACGGGCACGTCACTTTCCTCGGCGCCGGTCCCGGCGACCCCGGGCTGCTGACACTGCGCGCCGTCGAGGCACTCGCGGGAGCCGACGTACTGATCGCCGAGCCGGATGTGCTCGATGTCGTACGCGGCCATGCGCGGGCGAGCGTGAGCACGCCTGAACTGACGGTTGTTGACGATGCGTCAGCAGCCGCCGGAATCCCCGTACTCAGGGATGCGGCCAATCTTGTCATGGAGGCCGCGCGCGGCGGCAAGCGGGTCGTCCGTGCCGTGACCGGTGATCCGGGACTGGACACCGACGCAGGTCAGGAGATGCTGGCCTGCGCCGCGGAGGGAATTCCCTTCGAGGTCGTGCCCGGTGTCGCCACCGCGGTGGGCGTACCCGCCTACGCCGGTGTACCGCTGCGCGACGCCCAGGGCACGGACGTCCGGTTCGTCGACGCCCGTACCGCGAGTGAGCGGTGCTGGACCGAGATCGGGGCCAGTGACGGGACGGTCGTCGTCTCCAGCACGCTCGAGACCGTCGCCGCGGCGGCGGGCGAGCTGGTGGCCGCGGGCCGCAAGCCCGACACCCCGCTGACCGTGACGGTCGCCGGTACGACGACCCGTCAGCGGACCTGGACCGCGACGCTCGGCACGATCGCGCAGACCCTCAAGCAGGCGAAGGTGCTGCCCTCGCCCGAGGGGCACCGGTCCGTCATAGCCGTGGTCGGTGAGCGCAGCTCGGCTGCTCAGCGTGACCAGCTCGCGTGGTTCGAGTCCAAGCCGCTGTTCGGCTGGAAGGTGCTCGTGCCGCGGACCAAGGAGCAGGCGGCGTCGCTCTCCGACCAGCTTCGTTCCTACGGCGCGGTGCCGTACGAGGTCCCGACGATCGCCGTGGAGCCGCCGCGGACGCCGCAGCAGATGGAGCGGGCGGTCAAGGGGCTCGTCACCGGACGGTACGAGTGGATCGCCTTCACCTCGGTGAACGCGGTCAAGGCGGTCCGGGAGAAGTTCGAGGAGTACGGGCTCGACGCGCGTGCCTTCGCGGGCATCAAGGTCGCGGCGGTCGGCGAGCAGACCGCGGCGGCGCTGGTGGACTTCGGTGTGAAGCCCGACCTGGTGCCGAGCGGTGAGCAGTCGGCGGCGGGTCTGCTGGAGGACTGGCCGCCGTACGACCCGGTCTTCGACCCGATCGACCGGGTGTTCCTGCCGCGCGCGGACATCGCGACGGAGACGCTGGTCGCGGGCCTGATCGAGCTGGGCTGGGAGGTCGACGACGTCACGGCCTACCGGACCGTGCGGGCGTCGCCGCCGCCGGCGGACACGCGTGAGGCGATCAAGGGCGGCGGGTTCGACGCGGTGCTGTTCACGTCGTCGTCGACGGTGCGGAACCTGGTCGGGATCGCGGGGAAGCCGCACAACGTCACGGTGATCGCGTGCATCGGTCCGGCGACGGCGAAGACGGCGGAGGAGCACGGGCTGCGAGTGGACGTGCTGTCGCCGGAACCTTCGGTGCATCGGCTCGCGGAGGCGCTCGCGGAGTTCGGGGCGCGGAGGCGGGGGGCGGCGCTGGAGGCGGGCGAGCATGTGACGCGGCCGTCGGAGAGACGACCGGGTGGCCGCCGCCGCCGCACGACCTGACACTGCGGGAGGGCCCGCGCCCCTGTCCCGGCTACCGCCGGGGTGGGGGTGCGGGCCCTTTCGCGTGGGGGGCCACGACGACGGTGGTGCGGGTGGCTGTGCGGGGTGCTGCCCCGGGCCCCGGGCCTCGATGGCCGGCGGGGCTGGATGTGCGGGGCACTTTGAGCCCGTCCGGCGATTGAGGACATGCCCGGAGGGCGTGCCTTGCGACGGTGGTGCGGGTGGTTGGCGGGGTGCTGCCCCGGGCCTCGCGCCTCAATCGCCGGTGGGGCTGGATGTGCGGGCGCAGACGATGGCGGGCCGGATGTGCGAGGCGAGTTCAGGCGGTTCAGCCTGTCCGGCGTTTGCGGACATGCCGGAGGGCGTGCTCCGCGACGGTGGTGCGGGTGGTTGGCGGGGCGCTGCCCCGGGCCCTGACCCGACCGACGGAATGTCGGTACGTGGGGCATTCGGACGGGCGTAGCGTAGGTGTCATGACTGCGTACGGATCCTTTCCCGGGGCCCGGCCGCGGCGGCTGCGGGTCAGTCCCGCAATGCGCCGCATGGTCGCCGAGACCCGGCTGCACCCGGCCGATCTGATCCTGCCCGCCTTCGTGCGGGAAGGGATCGGCGAGCCGGTGCCCATCAGCGCGATGCCCGGTGTCGTCCAGCACACCCGCGACACCCTGCGGAAGGCCGCCGTGGAGGCGCGCGAGGCCGGGGTCGCCGGGATCATGCTCTTCGGCGTGCCCGAGGACGCCAAGAAGGACGCCGTAGGGACCGCCGGCACCGACCCGGACGGCATCCTCCAGGTCGCCATCCGCGATGTCCGTGCCGAGGTCGGGGACGAGCTCGTGATCATGTCGGACCTGTGCCTGGACGAAACCACGGACCATGGGCACTGCGGCGTGCTGGACGAGCACGGCCGGGTCGACAACGACGCGACGCTGGAGCGGTACGCGGAGATGGCCCAGGTCCAGGCCGACGCGGGCGCCCATGTCGTGGGCCCGAGCGGCATGATGGACGGCCAGGTCGGTGTCATCCGCGACGCGCTCGACACGATCGGCAAGGAAGACGTGTCGATCCTCGCCTACACCGCGAAGTACTCCTCCGCCTTCTACGGGCCCTTCCGCGAGGCCGTCGGCTCCTCGCTCCGGGGCGACCGCAAGACGTACCAGCAGGACCCCGCCAACGTGCGGGAATCCTTGCGGGAGTTGGCGCTGGACCTCGAAGAGGGCGCCGACATGGTGATGGTGAAGCCCGCGGGCCCCTACCTCGACGTCCTGGCCAAGGTCGCGGAGACCGTGGACGTACCGGTCGCCGCGTACCAGATCAGCGGTGAGTACGCGATGGTCGAGGCCGCGGCCGAGAAGGGCTGGATCGACCGGGAGAAGGCCATCGCGGAGACGCTGCTCGGCATCAAGCGCGCGGGCGCGAGCATGATCCTCACCTACTGGGCGACCGAGGTCGCCCGGGGGCTCGGCACAACCGGCTGACGCAGCGGCCTGCGGGGAGGCGGCCGGGGCTCACCGGAGGGTGAGGCCTGCCCGGACCTCCCCGGGGCGGGCACCGTGTGCCGGGGCCGTTAGAGTCGTTCGCTGTTCGAGGTGCCGGGCTGCCCTCCGGCGAAGCCGGCAGGTGCCCTGGCTCCGGAGAACACCAGGCAGCGACTGCGGAGGACAAGGCGTGACGGGAATGGCAGTGTTCACCTTCGTGCTCTCGGGCCTGCTGCTCCTCATGGCCTGCGTCAAGGCAGATCGTGTCCGCTCCTGGCGGGAGTCATGGAATCCCTCGGCCCCGGACGTCTCGGACGGCGCCTTCGTCGCAGCTCGATTCCTCCTGGTCGCGATGGCCGTCGTCGGAGTCGTCGTCGGAGTGCAGGGCCTCAAGGTCCAGGACGACGTGGGGTGGAGCGACGACGAGTTGACCACGGCGGTCAAGGGCGCCACCGCGTCCCTCGACGGCAGCACCGTCCACGGCGGCCCGTTCGAGGCCGACTCCCCCGCCGACTTCGAGGGTGAATACGCCACCAAGGTCGAGCAGGAGATCGTCGAGTACGGAGACGGCGGCGCCCCGCAGTTCGGCGTGGACGCCGAGCTCGCCGGAGAGCCGACGGCAGATCAGGCGCGCTACGCCATAACGGCCGACGGCGCGGGAGCGTGGTTCTGCATGGACGTCAAGCGCAACCACACGGGCTTTGTCGAGACCGTCGCGCCCGGCGGCCTCGGCCGCACGGTGAAGCTGCCGAAGTTCACGTACGCCGTGTCGAGCCGGACCGGTGAGTGCTGAGTCCCGACGTCAGGCGAGCCCGCCCACGAAGGACGCCCAGGCGGCCGGGTCGAGCGTGAGGCTCGGGCCGCCGGGGTTCTTCGAGTCGCGGACGTGGATGGCGGCGGGGTGTACGGCGACCTCGACGCAGGCGTCGCCTTCGTCGCTGCTGCGGGTGGACTTGCGCCAGTCGTAAGCGACTTCGAGGCACTGCCCGCCCTCGCTGCCGCTGTAGCTGGACTTGAACCACTTCAGTGCGGTGCTCATCTCTCTCCCAGCAGCCGGTCCAACAGGCCCTTGGTTTCTTCGGGGTTGAGGGCCTGTGCCCGCAGCATCGCATACTTGCAGGAGAGGATGCTGACCTCGTCCGGGTCGGAGACGAGTTGGCTGCCGCGCTGGCTCTCGGTGTAGCCGAGCAGCTGGTGATCGGGGGTCTCCAGCATGGTGAACGGGCCGTCGAGGCCCGCGTGGTTGGTGCGGCCGAACGGCATGACCTGGAGTGAGACGCCCGGCAGTTCGGCGCACGCCCGCAAGTGGCGAAGCTGATCCTCGTACACCTCGTCGCCGCCGATGCGGTCCATCAGGATCGCCTCCCACATGACGAAGCTGATCGTCGGCGGGTGCGTCCGGGTCAGGATCTCCTGACGCCGGACACGGTTCGTGATCTGTGTCTCGATGTCGTCCGCGCTGAAGGCGGGTACCCGGCTGCGGAAGACCCCGCGCGCATAGCGCTCGGTCTGGAGCAGGCCGGGCACGACCTGGTTGTCGTACCAGGACAGAGCGAGCGCCTCCCGCTCCAGGTCCATGTACTCCTCCGCCCACGCCGGGATCAGGTCCACCTCCGGCATGTTGTCCACCGCGACCGACAGCGCCCCCTTCGTGTCGAGGCGGTCGTCGAAGCGGGCGGCGAGGTCCGGTTTCAGCGGGCGGCGGCCCTGTTCGATCGAGGCGACGGTCTGCTCGGCGAGGTTGAACTCGGCCGCGAGTCCGCGTTGGGTCAGGCCCGCGGCCTCGCGGAAGCGGGCGAGCTGGCGGCCGACCAGCCGCATCGCCGAGGCGTTCTTCCGTGGGCGTCTCCTGGAGTGCATGTCCGACCAACTCCCCGGACGCGGGCGTACGTTACGCCTGCACGACCCGTACAGATGAAACGTACGGGTTCGCGCAGTGCTGTCACCCCGTCAAGGGACGCGACTCTCGCCGCGTGGACAAGACGATGCAACACGAGGATCTGCGCGAGCTGTTCTGCCGTCGCGAACGCCGATCGGTCGCCGCGGCGCGGGAGTTCGCGCGGGAGGCGCTGAGTGCGTGGGGCTGGGGCGCAAGGGCCGACGACATCACGCTGTGCGTGAGCGAGCTCGCGACGAACGCGCTGGTGCACGGTGTACCGCCGGGACGCGGGTATCTGCTGCGGCTGTGGCTGTACGAGCAGGGAGCGGCGCTGCGGATCGAGGTGCATGACAGCGGTGACGGGCGACCCGCTGTGCGTGAGCCGGACGGGGAGTCGGGGCGCGGTCTGTTGCTGGTGGACGCGTTGACCGACACCTGGGGTGTCGGCCAACGCGATCCGGGCAAGGTGGTGTGGTGCGCTTTCACCCTGCGGTGAGGCGTGGTGTCTACGGCCCGTCGAGCACCGTGCCGGTCACCGCCGGGCCGTCCGGCTTGCCGTCCTCGTCGTTGACGGGCTGGAGGACCAGGTGCTCCGTCTGCTCGGTCACCCTGTCGGCGGCCGTGGGGACGCTGACCTCGGCGCTGGTCTGCCCGGCGGGCACAGCGGCCCACAGGTAGGGCCATTCCAGCCGGGACAGGGGCACGTCATCGTCCGGCGCGCCGCCGAACGTGTCGATGAGCCACTGCCGGTCGACGTCCTCGGTGGTCAACTCGGGGCCGCCCGTGGCGGGGACGATCTTCAGCGTCCTCGTCAGCTCGACGTCGGCGGGCGCCGACAACGCGAGCCGCCACGTCAGGGGCTTCCCCTCGGTCACCCTGTCGGCGACGGGCTTCATGGTGATCGTCGGCATCGCGTCGTCGTTCTCGGCGATGACCCCGCCGACGTGCGAGCCGACGACGGAACCTCGGACCGCCTTCACGAGCACGTCATGGGCCACGTCCCAGGAGTACCGGGTGTTGCCGGTGACCTTCACGGTCAGGTCGGTGACCTGGCCGCCGGGCCGTACGGTCACCAGCTTCTCCTTGGTGGTGCCGGTGGCCGGGTCCAGGGCGAACACCCGTACCGTGCCGTTGCCCTTGCCGGAGATGCGGACGGGCACCTCGTACGTACGGGTGCCGGCGTTGCCCTCCTTGACCTTCAGACGGCCGATGTCGACACGGGTCAGCGGGGCCTCCCGTACCGCGGGGGTGCCGGGGCTCCACGCCCAGGCGTCCATCAGCCACGCCTGTCCGGAGCGGCTGCGCGGGGTCAGTTCCAGGGAGGCGATGCGCGTCAGGTCGAGACCGGCGCGGGTGGCGGCGGTGACCGGTACGCGCACCTCACGTGCCCAGGAGGAGGCGGTGCGGTCGCTGCCCGGCAGCCCGTCCACCCGGACGCGGCCGAGGTTCGCCCGCTTGCCGGAGGCGTCTGTGACGGACACGTCCAGTTGCGTGCCTGTGGAGTTCGCGGGGACGAAGACGCGCAGCGCGAGGCTCTGGGAGCCCTTGACGGACAGCGGCTTGTCGGGCCGCACCTTCACCGCCGTACCGGGGGCCGACCAGCGCATGGCCACCGCCCGGCGGCCCGACTCGCGGTCCGGTCCCCAGCCGGCGAAGTGCGGCGACGGGCTGTCCTTCTCCGGGTTCAGGCAGGCGGTGCGCGGGTCGCTGTCGATCGCGGAGCACAGCCGTCCGCCGGTCACCTTCACGGAGCCGTCCGGGAGGAACCCGGCGCTGCGGTTCGCGCCCACCGCGTGGGTCAGCACGCGCGCGGGGTCGGCGGAGGGGGCGCGGCGGCCGGTGCCGTCGATCAGCTCGCGCACGCGGTCGTCCCCGGCGACGAACAGCCGGGCCGCGGCGGCGATGTAGGTGGCGCCGGCCCGGTGCTGCTGGTCGGCGGTCAGCCGGGTCGCGGTGCCCGGCGAGCACACCGGGTCGGGCTGCTCGGGGTCCTGCCAGAAGTCGTCGTCGGCGGGTGCCTGGGCCTGGCCCGGCGTCCACTCGCTGTTGAAGTAGTTGTGGTTGGCGCCGACCATGTAGACCGCGCTGTGCAGGGCCTTGCCCCGGCTGACACCGCGGGTGCCGTCGGCGTACACCTGGCCCTGGAGGTCGGAGACGTCGCCGTCGCAGCCCGGCAGGATCGTCAGCGACGGTACGTCCGGCACCGGGTTCTGGCCGAAGATCGTCGGGCCGATGAGCACGGTCCCGCGGATGTGCCAGCGCGTCTTTCCGCGGTAGCCGTCCTGGGCGGGCGGGGGCGGGTAGAGGCTGTCCATGGCGGCCCGGTTGACGCCCTCGCCGCCGCGCGAGTGGCCGACGAGCAGGACGCGGGAGAGGTCCGTCTTCGGTGCCTTGCGTACGGCCGCCGGGGCCTTGGCGGGCTTCGCGGCCCAGTCGGCCCAGCGGGCGAGATGCGTGCGCACCAGCGATGAGCGGGCCTGCGCGCCGCCGTCCTCGGCGTTGCCGTCCTGGCCGTTGATGCCGTTGGCGGAGATCGACACGGTCACATAGCCCTGGGAGGCCAGCAGCTTCTGGTCGCGCAGATAACCCCGATGGCTGGGGATGGGCTCGGCACCCTTGGCGCAGGGCCAGTCGATGGACACCTCGTCCTCGGCGCCCGGGACGTAACAGGTGGCGTGCCGGCCGTGCAGGAACAGGGCGACGGGACGCTTGCCGGTCGCGCCCTTCGGAGCGACGACGACGCCGCGCATCTCGACGGGCGCGGGAAAGCCGGGGAGGCGGACCGGATCGAGCGCGTACTCCCCGGTGACCGTGCCGTACGTGCCCGGCCTGCCCGGGTCGACGGACCCGGCCGGGAGTCTCGCCGGCGCTTTCGCGGCGGGCAGGGAGCGCCCGTCACCGGCACTGTCGGGCTTCCGGTCCAGCCGCCGGCCCGCCGCCAGCACCTGGAGGTCGGCCAGATCGGCCGTGCGCGCGTCGTCGAGCGGCAGCCGGAAGGTGCGGTTGTCCTCGGCCGGCTCGGGAACGCCGACCAGTCTGCCGTCGGCGTGGAACTCCACGCGCGCGTCGCCCACCGGCACGGGGCGCGGGGAGCGCCACTCCAGCGCGCGATTCCCGTCGGTCTTCGTGATCCGCCAGCCGGGCGGCAGGTTGTTCTCGCCGTTCGCCGCCGTGGCGGGCCGTGTGTCGGGCGGCTGCGGCAGGGCTTGCGCCGCCGCCGGCGACACCCCCGCCACCGTGATCACCGCTATCGCGGTGGCCCATATCCTGCGGGCACGTAACAACGGTCCCCTCCTCAACCCCATGGATCGGGCGCCCGGTTGGGTCCGGGAGCCTCTCGCACTCGGAGGACGGGGAGAAGATTCTCCGGGTTGCCTGCCGACGGCGGACAACTGTGACCGGTGCGTCCAGGGCGACGGGTGTGACGGTCAGACGGGGGAGAGGGCCCGACATGGCTGACCGCGGGCCGGGGAACATTCTCCCGGCCCGCGGTCGTGTGGGGGGTTTCCTCAGCAGTACAGGTTGCCGCCGGGGGCGACGCCGAGGATCTGGGTGAATTGCTGGTACTTGGTGACGCGGCTCTGGACCTGCGCGGGGTTCTTGCCGTCGCATTCCAGGGAGCCGTTGATGGAGCGGATGGTCTGGCCGAAGCCGGCCTGGTTGACCATGGCGTTGTGCGGGGTCATGGTGCCGGGGCCGTTCTGGGTGTTCCAGTACCAGAGGCCGGTCTTCCAGGCGACGGCGGCGTCCTGTTCGACGCGCCAGGGGTTGCCGAGCAGGTCGATGCCGAGGGCGTCACCGGCCGCCTTGTAGTTGAAGTTCCAGCTGAGCTGGATGGGGCCGCGGCCGTAGTAGGCGGCCTGGCCGGCGGGGCAGCCGTAGGGCTGGTTCCAGTCGCAGTAGTGCGGGTAGTTGGCGGTGTTCTGCTCGACGACGTGGACCAGTCCGCCGGTCTCGTGGGAGACGTTGGCGAGGAACGCCGCCGCTTCCTGCTTCTTCACCGTGTCGCTGCCGGAGTTGGCGAAGCCGGGGTAGGCGCTGAGCGCGGCGGTCAGACCGCTGTAGCTGTAGAAGGAGTTCCGACCCGGGAACATCTGGTTGAACTGCGCCTCGCTGACCACGAAGCCCGACGGCTGCGGGTTGCCGCTGCCACAGGTGTATGGCTCCCAGAACCAGGTGCTGATGACCGGGTCGTAGCCGGGGTTGTCGTGCTCGGCTATGTAGTACCGGCCATCGGTGTATCTGACAACGTTGCCAGTGGTGTACCAGGCGCCCGCCTGCCAGCTGGGCGCGGAGGTGCAGGCGTCAGCGGCAGCAGTGGGGGCTGCCGTGGCGGAGGGCGCGAGGCCCAATGCCGCGATACCGACTCCGGCGACGATCGCGGCGAGCCATACCTTGATGCGCTGTCTCAGCACTCGGTCACTCCTTCACAGCAACGGCAAGGCCGTGGTGGGGGGTTGTGCCGCACACTCAAGCGCTATTGACGTGATCGAGTCAAGGTATAGACCAATGTGAATCACCAGGTGGCGCGATTTCGCCGCTACGCCCGCATCAGGTCGACGAGACGGGAGAGCCCGTCGTCCGCGTGTCCCTCTTGGATCGCCCGGTCCAGGATCGCCTGCAGCGGCTCGAAGAACTCGGTGGTGATGCCCTGATCCCTGAACGCCGCAAGGAAGTTGGGCACGGCCGCCTGATTGACGGCGAGGCTGGAGACGTCGGTGAGATGCTCGCCCGAGTCGACGGCCGCCGCCCACTGCGGCGCACCGGAGAGCATCGCGCCGACCCAGGGCACCAGGAGCTCGGAGAAGTCGGTGGCCGAAATGCCTTCGGTGCGCACCAGGGCGTAGGCCTGGAGGACACCGACGACCATGCCGTACATCCCGGTGAGCAGCGCCAGGTCGTGCAGCGCCGCGAGTCCGGGGTCGGCGCCGGTGAAGGTGGTGCCGCCGAGCGCGGCGAGCGTGGAGCGGTGGGTCTCGAAGACCTGCTCGTCCCCGCTGTAAAGGACATAGGCGTGCGGTCCGCCGATCATCTGGGGGACGGCCATGATGCCGCCGTCGAGGTACCGGATGCCGAGCTCGGCGGCCCGGACGGCCAACTCCCGTGCCTGCGCGGGGGTTCCGTTGGTCAGATTGACGACCGTGCGGCCCGCGGGGCCCTCGCCGAGGGAGTCGAGCAGCTCCCGGACGTTGTCGTTGGTCATCAGGCAGACGACCGCGAGCCCGCCCGCGGTCACGGCCTCCGCCGCCGAGCCGGCCGGCGCCGCGCCCTGAGCGACGAGGGGCCCGGCCTTCGAACGGGTCCGGTTCCAGACGGTGACCGGGTGGCCGGCTCCGAGGAAGGCGGCGGCGAGGGCGGAGCCCATCATGCCGAGACCGAGGACGGACACCGGCGGACGGGACCCGGGCACGGAGGGCCGCGATACGGCGGGCCGGGCGCCGGCCGGCCGGGACGCGGGGTCGGACGGCTGCGGTACGGGGGGCTGGGGCGCGGACACGGCGGGGCTCCTCACAATGTTTCTCGGGACGCCCCTGATCCTTGTCCGGTGCCCGAAAGCTCACAAGTACCGACTATGTGGTGCGGTACTCACCGGAAGGTGCGTACCCCGCCCACGTCCCCGGCGCCGGAAAGTGGTCATCGGCGCTCGCGGGGAGCACCCTGGAAGGGGTACCCGCTGGAGGTGATCGGCCATGGAGACACTCGTCGGATGGCACATCGAGATGGAGTTCCGGGAAGACGGCGACCGGACCCGTGCGGCCGCCATGGTGAGACTCGGCGACGGCACGGAGATCCGGGGCCACGGCAACGCGAACCGTCACCGGTCGGACGAACCACAACTGCTGGTGGGCGAGGAGATCGCGGGCGCACGCGCCTTGATGGACCTCGCCTCACAGCTGCTGCAGAAGGCGCACACGGAGATCGACGAGACCGCTCAGCGGCCCTCGCACGCCCTCATGTGAGGGTTGTGCTGCTCACGCGTCACCAGGTGAGGGCGTCGTTCATGGAGCGCTGCCAGTAGGTGACGGACGTGGTGGTGTCGATGTACGTGCCGGCCGGGAGAGTGATCTCGGCCGGTGCGGCGTCCGTCGAACCGCCGCCGTCGCGCGGGGCGAAGCTCACGGCCAGCTTCTTGGCCGTGCTGCCGTTCGTGCCGCTGCCGTCGGCCGAGGAGAGCATGATCGACGCATAGGCGGACTCGCCGGGCAGCAGCGTCACGCCGGCCTGCGGACGGCTGTCGTCGTTGATCGCGGTGGCGGACTGTGCCTCGTCGAAGCGCAGCAGCGGCGCGTAGTAGGCGTTGCAGGCCCTGGAGCCGGTGTTCGTCACCGTGAGCAGGCCGTGGTTGATGGGACGGCTGACCTTGCTGTAGGTGATCTTCACGCGGTCGCCGCAGGCGGCTGTGACCGCGTCGCCGGAGTCGCCGCCCTTGCTTGCGCCGCCACCGGTCGTACCGCCGGTGCCGGTGCCGCCCGTTCCGCCGCCGGTGCTGGACGCCGTGGCGCCGCCGCTCGCGGGCTGGTCGGCCGCCGGAGTGGAGGGCGGGGTCGTACCCGGGCCGCCTGTCGTGCTCGTGGAGGGCGAGGACGAGCCGACCGCCGCCTTGCCGTCACCCTGGCAGGCGGTCAGCGAGAGTGCGGCGAGCAGGGCGGTGCCGGCGACGACGGTGGTGCGGGTGCGGAAGTTGCGCATGATGATGGGTGTCTCCCCCGTGCGGTGATGCGTGAAGGCATCAGAGATTTCGGATGACTGCCGTGACGACCGCGATCGACGCGATCACCACGAGCACGGCCGCAGCGTCGACGAACATGCTGCGCAGAGGGGTTCGCATGACTGCTCCCCGGTCGGCTGTGCGGTGTGATCACAGACTGCGGGGACCGCTCCCCGGGCCGCAACGCCGCAGGGACCATTGGGGAAGCCGGAACGCCGACGCGTACTGTGACCTGGGGGTAAGGCCCTTGCCTGGAACGGCATTCCGGGACGGACGAGTGCGATGACGAGGGGATGTACGAGGTGGCGGCGACGCCCGAGGCCGCGGAACTGGCGGCACAGCTCAGGAAACTGAAGGACCGCTCGGGGCGGAGTTACGGAGTCCTCGCCGGCAAGCTCCACGTCAGCACCTCGACGCTCCACCGGTACTGCAACGGCGAAGCGGTACCGAACGAGTTCGCGCCGATCGAGCGGTTCGCCCGGGCGTGCGGGGCCGGTTCCGAGGAACTGGTGGCCGTGCACCGCAAGTGGATCCTCGCGGACGAGGCACGCAGACGGGGGAAGGGGACGCCGGCGGCCTCGGTCGCGGGGGAGGAGCCGAACCGGGTCTTCGAGCCGGAGCCCGAACCGGGCCGGGGGCCCGACACCAGCCCCGCCCGACCCCCGGCTGCCGCCGCGCCGACGGACCCCACCGCGACCACCGACCCCGCCCCGGCCACAGCAACCGACGCCCGCCGCAAGCGCCTTGCCGTCGCCGTCGCAGCTGCCGCCGTCGTCGCGCTCGCCGTCCCGGCCGCCGTCGTCGCGAGTCAGGGAACCGGCTCGGGGAAGGCGGACGACGACCACAAGGGCGCGGCCGGTGCCGTGAACCCCGACGGTCCCGCGTCCCGCTCCGCCTCACCGTCCGCGAGCACCTCGCCGAGCGGCAGCCCCTCCGCGAGCGCGCCCCGGAAGTCCGCGACCCCGTCGGCGCCGGCGCCCCGTGAGCAGACGCCGCAGGATCCCGCCGCGGGCGTACCGGTGCGCGCCGGCGTCAGCTCGTACAACTGGGACTCGCCCTGCGGGCAGTACTACCTGCTCGAACAGAAGCCGGGCGGGGTGCCGCGCCCGCCCTCGCCGCAGGACCACCGCAGCTGGTCCCAGGCGCTCGGCGGTGTCGACGCGGGTGGGATGCGGCTCCAACTGACCGTCACCGGGAAGGCGCAGGAAGCCGTCGTCCTGAACGCCGTGCATGTGCGGGTGGTCGCGCGCAACGCGCCGCTTCCGTGGCAGGTGTACTCGATGGGCGAAGGCTGCGGCAGCGGTGTCACCCCGCAGACGTTCGCCGTAGACCTGGACAAGACCCGTCCGATCGTGCGGCCCGTCGCCGGACAGCAGGGCGACACGGTCGTGCCCGCCAAGGACTTCCCGTACAAGGTCTCCGCGAACGACCCGCAGGTGCTCGACTTCGACATCCGGACGAAGGCCCACGACGTGAGCTGGTACCTGGAGGTCGACTGGAGCAGCGGTGACCGCCGCGGGACCGTACGCGTCGACGACGGCGGTGAGCCGTTCCGGGCGAGCGCGCTGGAGGGACGGCCGATGTACGACTACTGGCCGGAGAAGAGCGAGTGGAAGGCTCGCTGACTCCGGCCAGTGGGTCCTGCGTCGGTCAGAGGCGCTCGGGGGTGCGAATGCCCAGCAGCGCCATGCCCTGGTGCAGCGTGCGGGCGGTCAGGTCGGCGATGAACAGCCGGTTCTCCGCGACCTCCCGCGGCGGCGCGGGCTTGACCACCGGGCACTGGTCGTAGAACGTCGTGAACAGCGACGACAACTGGTAGAGGTACGCGGCCAGCTTGTGCGGTTCGAAGGACGCGGCCGCCTCCGCGACCGTCTCGCCGAACCGGTCCAGGTGCAGGCCGAGCGCCCGCTCGGCCGGCGCCAGTTCCAGCTCCGGGTGCGCGACCGGCTCGATGCCGCCGGCCTTGCCGAAGATCGACTTGATCCGGGCGTGCGCGTACTGGATGTAGACGCTGGTGTCGCCGTTCAGCGACACCATCTGGTCCAGGTCGAACTTGTAGTCCCGCGAAGCGGACGTCGACAGGTCGGCGTACTTCACCGCGCCGATGCCCACCTGGGCACCACGCTCGGCGATCTCCTCCTCGGTGAGGTCCTTGGCCTTCTCCCGCACCACCGCGGTCGCCCGGTCCACCGCCTCGTCCAGCAGGTCCACCAGCCGGACCGTCTCGCCCTCACGGGTCTTGAACGGCTTGCCGTCCTTGCCGAGCACCGTGCCGAAGGCCAGCTGCACCGCGTCGACCTTGTCGTTCAGCCAGCCGGCCCGGCGCGCGGTCTCGAAGACCATCTTGAAGTGCAGGGACTGCCGGGCGTCGACCACGTAGAGCAGCGTGTCCGCTGCCAGGTTCTGCACCCGGTCGCGGATCGCGGAGAGGTCGGTAGCCGCGTAGCCGTAGCCGCCGTTCGACTTCTTGACGATCAGCGGGGTCGGATTGCCGTCCGGGCCCTTCACATCGTCGAAGAAGACGCAGAGCGCGCCCTCGGAGCGGACGGCGACGCCCGACTCCTCCAGCAGCCGGCAGGTCTCGTCGAGCATGTCGTTGTAGCCCGACTCGCCGACCACGTCGGGGTCGTTGATCTCCATGTCGAGCTTGCTGAAGACCGAGTAGAAGTAGATCTTCGACTCGTCGACGAACTTCTGCCACAGCGCGAGGGTCTCCTCGTCGCCCGACTGGAGCGCCACGACCCGGTCCCGTGAGCGGGCCTTGAACTCCTCGTCGGAGTCGAAGACCGCACGCGAGGCCTTGTAGAGCCGGTTGAGGCTCGACATGGCCTCCTCGCCGGAGACCTCGCCGCCCTGGTGGTCCAGCTCGTGCGGGTGCTCGATCAGATACTGGATGAGCATGCCGAACTGGGTGCCCCAGTCGCCGATGTGGTGACGCCGGATCACCGTCTCGCCGGTGAACTCCAGGATCTCGACCATCGCGGCGCCGATCACGGCGGACCGCAGATGGCCGACGTGCATCTCCTTGGCCACGTTCGGCTGGGCGTAATCGATCACCGTGGTGCCGGCGTTCGCGGAGTGCGGCACACCGAGCCGGTCGTCGGCGGCGCGGGCCGCGAGCGCCCGCACGATCGCCTCGTCGGTGACCGTGATGTTCAGGAAGCCGGGTCCGGAGACCTCGATCTCCTTCAGCACGTCGTTGTCGGCGATCGCCGCGACGACCTTGTCGGCCAGCTCGCGCGGGTTGCCCTTGAGCTTCTTGGCGAGCGCCAGGATGCCGTTGGCCTGGAAGTCGGCCCGGTCGCTACGGCGCAGCATGGGGTCGGCGGAACCGGCCTCCGGCAGTGAAGCCGAGAGGGCGTCCGCGATGCGCTGCTGCACGGTCGAAGCGAGGGAAGGGACCGAGGCCATGAGCTTCCGTTCCTGGGGTCGAGGTCTATATCGATTGTCAAGTGTCCCATGGGCGGGCAACCTCTTTGTCCTACGTGGTCGGGGCGGGAGCGGGCAACCGCAGGCGGGTCGATCCGTCTGGGACAATGGCCTCGCCAAGCTTCGAGAAAGAAGGACGTGCCGACAGTGGCTCAGAGCAGCACCGAGACCGACTGGGTCTCCCGTTTCGCGGACGATGTCATCGCAGATTCGGAGCGGCGTGCGCCTGGGAAACCGGTTGTCGTCGCGTCCGGTCTCTCCCCCTCCGGCCCCATTCACCTGGGCAATCTCCGTGAGGTCATGACCCCGCACCTGGTCGCCGACGAGATCCGGCGCAGGGGTTACGAGGTCCGGCACCTGATCTCCTGGGACGACTACGACCGCTTCCGCAAGGTGCCGAACGGCGTCGAGGGCGTGGACGCCGGCTGGGCCGAGCACATCGGCCGCCCGCTGACGTCCGTGCCCGCCCCGAAGGGTTCGCCGTACGCGACCTGGGCCGAGCACTTCAAGGCCGCCATGGAGGCGTCGCTGGCCGAGCTGGGCGTCGAGTACGACGGCATCAGCCAGACCGAGCAGTACACCTCGGGCGTCTACCGCGAGCAGGTGCTGCACGCGATGAAGCACCGCGGTGACATCGACGCGATCCTCGCGCAGTACCGGACGAAGAAGGCCCCGCCGAAGAAGGGCCAGAAGCCGGTCGACGAGGCCGAGCTGGAGGCCGCCGAGGGCTCCGGCGCCGCGGCCGAGGACGACGGCACGAGCTCGGCCGGGTACTTCCCGTACAAGCCCTACTGCGGAGGCTGCAACAAGGACCTGACCACGGTCACGGCGTACGACGACGAGACCACCGAGCTGACGTACCAGTGCTCCGCGTGCGGCTTCTCGGAGACGGTCCGGCTGAACGAGTTCAACCGCGGCAAGCTGGTCTGGAAGGTCGACTGGCCGATGCGCTGGGCCTACGAAGGAGTGATCTTCGAGCCCAGCGGTGTCGACCACTCGTCGCCCGGTTCCTCGTTCCAGGTCGGCGGGCAGATCGTCGGGATCTTCGGCGGCGAGCAGCCGATCGGGCCGATGTACGCGTTCGTCGGGATCTCCGGCATGGCGAAGATGTCGTCGTCGCGGGGCGGTGTGCCGACCCCGGCCGACGCGCTGAAGATCATGGAGGCTCCGCTGCTGCGCTGGCTGTACGCCCGCCGGCGGCCGAACCAGTCCTTCAAGATCGCCTTCGACCAGGAGATCCAGCGGCTGTACGACGAGTGGGACAAGCTCGAGTCCAAGGTCGCCGACGGCAGCGCCCTGCCGGCGGACGTGGCCGCGCACTCCCGCGCCGCCCGTACGGCCGCCGGTGACCTGCCGCGCACCCCGCGGCCGCTGCCGTACCGGACGCTGGCCTCCGTCGTCGACATCACCGCGGGCCACGACGAGCAGACCGTCCGCATCCTCAGCGACCTGGACCCGGCGAACCCGCTGTCCTCGCTCGACGAGGTGCGCCCGAGGCTGGACCGCGCCGAGAACTGGATCTCCACCCAGGTCCCGGCCGAGGCGCGGACCGTCGTGCGCTCCGAGCCCGACGTCGAGTTGCTCGGCTCCCTCGACGACGAGGGCCGCGAGTCGCTGCGCCTGCTGCTGGAGGGGCTGGACTCGCACTGGTCGCTGGACGGGCTCACCACGCTCGTCTACGGCGTGCCGAAGGTGATGGCGGGCCTGGCGCCGGACGCCAAGCCGACGCCGGAGCTGAAGACCGCGCAGCGGTCCTTCTTCGCCCTGCTGTACCGGCTGCTGGTGAGCCGGGAGACCGGCCCGCGGCTGCCGACGCTGCTGCTGGCGGTCGGCGCGGACCGGGTGCGCAAACTGCTCGGCGCGTAGTCGTCGCACACGGAGGGCCGTTTCGCGCAGCGCGCGGGGCGGCCCTCCGGTTGTGTCTGCATCCTTCGGCCTACCGGCGGTTCCGCCGTGCGCACGATGTGCCGGACCCCGCGGCCGGAGAGCGTGGAGTCATGAAGAACGAGACCATCGCGATCATCGGCTGGATCACCGCCGTGCAGGGCGCCCTCGGCGCGGGTGGCCGCCTCTACGGGGACGGGCCCTGGGGCCTGCTCCACCCGTGGTGGGACATCCCCACCGCCGGCTATGTCGTCCTCTTCGCCGTGGGCGCGGTCATCGCGCTCGTGGGCGAGACGGGACGCAAGCGCGCCAAGGCGTGAAGCGGGGCCGGGGGCGGGACAAGGTCCCCCGTCTCAGGCGATGTGCTCGGCCTCGAGGTCGGCCTGGAAGCGCTTCTTGAACTCGGGCATCAGCTGGCGCAGCAGCGCCGCGCTGCGCGGGTGCCGGATGCCGTGGGCGTCCGAGAGATGTATGTCGAGCTGCTCGGTGCTCGGCCAGTCGCTGTGCTCCTTCACATACGACTCGAACACCGGATAGGCCGCCTCGCGGAAGTCCGCGGCGTCGGCCGGCTGCTCGGCCGCCCCCCCGTCCGGCCGCGCCTGCTCCTGCGGCTGGCTCTCGGACCGCGGGCCGGGGACGACACCACCGAGCGGGCGGGTGCGGTTGGGGCCCGCCGGGACCCGTACGGCACTGGACTCCAGGCCCTCGGCGGACGGCGGCGTGAAGCCGTTGTCGTACGCCTCCTGGTAGGCCTCCTGCGGCACCTGGGGAGCCGCGAACCACGGGCTCTCATGGCCGGCTGCCTGCGCCTGCTCCGGGTACTGGCCCGGGGCCTGCTCCTGGTACTGCGGGTACTGCTGCGGGCCGCGCTGCTGCGCGGGACCGTACGGGCCGGGCTCGGCGTACTGCTCGTACTGCTCGTGCTCGTACGGCTCGTTCTCGTACTGTTCCTGCGAGGGCTCCGGGTACTGCTCGTGCTCCTCGGGCCACTCCTGCGCGGGCGGCAGCTCCGGCTGCGCCGTGCCACGCGCCTGCCGAGCGGGCTGGGGTTCCAGCTGCGCCTGCGGCTGGAGATCGGGCTGGGGCGACGGGGGCAGGAGCGCCGGTTCGATGCCGGCGGCGGCGAGTCCGGCCGGGGCCGTCTCGGCGAGCGGCACACCGTACTTGGCGAGGCGCAGCGGCATCATCGACTCGACCGGGGCCTTGCGCCGCCAGGAGCGTCCGTAGCGGGCCTGGAGCCGCGCCTGGTAGATCAGCCGGTCCTGCTCCAGCTTGATGACCTGCTCGTAACTGCGCAGCTCCCACAGCTTCATGCGGCGCCACAGCTTGAACGTGGGGATCGGGGAGAGCAGCCAGCGCGTGATGCGCACGCCCTCCATGTGCTTGTCGGCCGTGATGTCCGCGATCCGGCCCACCGCGTGGCGGGCGGCCTCGACGGAGACGACGAACAGCACCGGGATCACCGCGTGCATGCCCACGCCCAGCGGGTCCGGCCAGGAGGCCGCGCCGTTGAACGCGATCGTGGCCACGGTGAGCAGCCATGCGGTCTGGCGGAGCATCGGGAAGGGGATGCGCAGCCAGGTCAGCAGAAGGTCGAGCGCGAGCAGCACACAGATGCCCGCGTCGATGCCGATGGGGAAGACGACGGCGAAGTCGCCGAAGCCCTTGCGCTCGGCGAGTTCGCGCACGGCCGCGTACGAACCCGCGAAACCGATCGCGGCAATGATCACCGCGCCACTCACCACGAGCGCGATGAGTATGCGGTGCGTGCGTGTCAGCTGCATCGCGGCCACCCGCGATCCCCTCCCGTGTCAGTGACGCATGTGCCCTCCGAGGGGGCACAGCCTGGCACATGCCGGCGGAGTCCGCGCTCGCGGGGAGCGGCGGACTCCGCCAACAGGCCGTGGCCTGAACCTACTTGCCGAAAGTCACATGTTCGCAGCGTTACTTGTTCGCCGCGGTCACGGAGGCCACGGCCTCCTTGGCCGCCGTGATGGCGCCCTCCATCAGGTCGGCCGCGGCCGGCGGCTCGGCGCCCGCGTAGCCCGTGCCGTTGTAGGTCAGCGTGATCACGACGTTGTCCGTGCGGGTCACGATGGTGGCGTAGGTGAAGTCCTCGTCGGTCTTCTTCAGTTCGTAACCGATCGCCTTCGCGTCCTCGCCGACACCGGCCGCGGGAGAGGTCCGCAGGTTCTTCGCGCCCTGCGCGGCCTGGGCCTTGGCGACTTCCTTGGCGAAGTTGTCCTCGGCCCGCTTCTGGCCGCTGACGCCCAGGGACGACTCCGACTCGTAGCGCAGGAAGGAGACATCGAGCCAGCGGTACTGCGAGCCCTTGACGCCCTTGTCCTCCAGGCCGTTCCAGGAGCAGCTGCCGCGCGTGGTGGTGTCCGAGGTCTTGCCGGCCGTGCCGTTCTTCGTCTTCGTCTCCGGGACCAGCGTCTCGATCGTCTTCGCGGTGACCGCGTCGCAGGCGTCGGGGAGCTTGGCGAACTTCGCCGGCTCGATGTTCTGCGGCTTCGGCGCGGCCGTGGGGTCCTGGGAACTCGCGGCGGCCGGCTTGTCGGCGCCCGACTCCTTCTTGCCGTCGGAGTCCGACGAGCAACCGGCGACGACGAGCATCACCGGGACGGCTGCACAGGCGAGAATGCGGGTGAGTCGCGAGGCTGAACGGTGCATGGTTCCTTCACTCGATAGTCGTACGGTCACTCCGGTCGGCGAGGCCACGGTACGCGGACACGGCACGGCCGCGTGTGTGTCCCGGGATACGTATGCCGTCGCCCGACCGGTCCCGCACGGGCCTCAGGCGCTGAACTGCTCCACCAGGTTCCGGGCGAGACTCTGCGCCTTTTCCTGCAGTTCCTTGCTGTCGGGGACCTCGGTCGTACGCGCCGGCTGCTCCCGGTACACGATGGTCACGATCACGTTGGATGTGCGGAACACCACGCTCACGGTCCGCCGCTGGGCGGTGGATCCGGCGCCCGCGGGGTTCAGGACGTCGTCCAGGAAGGCCGCGTCGCCGAGGCTGTCGAGGACCCGGGGCTCCAGCCCCTCGGGGGTGGCCGACGGATCGTTCGTCCCGGTGCTCGCGCCCGGCGAGGGACTGTCGCTCGGGGACGCGGTCCCGGAGGGGGTGCCGGCCGGCGGCGAGGCCTGGCCCTTCTCGTCGCGCGGGTCCTCGGCGACCGGCAACGAGGCGCCGGCCTGCTTCTTCGCGAACACCTCCTGCGCCCGGTCGTCGTCGCTCACCGAGGTGTCGTACGACACCACACGCTCGAAGTCGAGGCTCAGGGAGTGCGAGGCATCGGGGGAGTCGGCCTTCCAGTTGCAGCCGACACGGCGGTCGGTGTCATAGGTCACGGCCGCCGTGCCGCGGAGGATGCGCTGCTGCTGCTCGTCGGGGAGCTCGGCGGTGCCGGGCAGCAGGTCCTTGAGCGTGCCGCGCTCGACGGAGCCGCACGGTTCGAGCAGCGTGCGGTACTTGCCGGGCTCCGCGACGGACTGCGTGCCCTCGCCGGCCTTGGAGTCCGTGGCCGAGCCGTCGCCGCCGTCCCCGGCACTGCAGCCTGCGACCAGCACCGCGAGCAGCGCCGCAAGGCTGGGCACGTACGCCTTTCGTTGCACGGTTCCCAGGCTCCCTTCGAACGAAAAGCTGTTGTCGCGCGCACGCGACCGATGGACACAATGTGTATCGCACGCACTGCCGTGCATGCCGGTCCGGCGAGTCTTTCGCGGGCATTGGCGAGGCTTTTGCGTTTCATGCAATTTCGGGGGAATTGAGGAGTCATGTCGTATGTAGAGATGCCGGGTGCGCAGGTCCCCATCCGGATGTGGACGGACCCCGCCTCGGTCGAGGACGTCGCGATGCAGCAGCTGCGCAATGTGGCCACGCTGCCGTGGATCAAGGGCCTCGCCGTCATGCCGGACGTCCACTACGGCAAGGGCGCGACGGTGGGCTCCGTCATCGCGATGCACGGAGCGGTCTGCCCGGCGGCGGTCGGCGTCGACATCGGCTGCGGCATGTCCGCGGTGAAGACGTCTCTGACGGCGAACGACCTGCCCGGTGACCTCTCACGACTGCGCTCGAAGATCGAGCAGGCGATTCCGGTCGGCCGGGGTATGCACGACGACCCGGTGGACCCGGGCCGCGTGTTCGGCTTCCCGACGGGCGGCTGGGACGACTTCTGGACCCGGTTCGATTTCGTGGCGGACGACGTCAAGTTCCGGCGTGAGCGCGCGACGAAGCAGATGGGAACCCTGGGCAGCGGAAACCACTTCGTGGAGTTCTGCCTGGACGAGTCGGGCGCGGTGTGGCTGATGCTGCACTCGGGCTCGCGGAACATCGGCAAGGAGCTCGCGGAGTACCACATGGGCCAGGCCCAGAAGCTGCCGCACAACCAGGGCCTGATCGACCGGGACCTCGCGGTCTTCATCGCGGACACGCCGCAGATGGGGGCGTACCGGAACGACCTCTTCTGGGCGCAGGAGTACGCGAAGTACAACCGCGCGATCATGATGGGCCTCTTCCAGGAAGTGGTCCGCAAGGAGTTCCGCAAGGCGAAGGTCACCTTCGACCCGGTCATCTCCTGCCACCACAACTACGTGGCGGAGGAGCGGTACGAGGGCATGGACCTGCTGGTCACCCGCAAGGGAGCGATCCGGGCGGGCAGCGGGGACTTCGGCATCATCCCGGGCTCGATGGGCACGGGCTCGTACATCGTGAAGGGCCTGGGCAACGAGAAGTCGTTCAACTCGGCGTCGCACGGCGCGGGTCGGCGGATGAGCCGCAACGCGGCGAAGAAGCGCTTCTCGACGAAGGACCTGGAGGAGCAGACGCGGGGCGTGGAGTGCCGTAAGGACTCGGGCGTCGTGGACGAGATCCCGGGGGCGTACAAGCCGATCGAGAAGGTGATCGACCAGCAGAGGGATCTGGTGAAGGTCGTGGCGAAGCTGAAGCAGGTCATCTGCGTGAAGGGGTGAGGGGCGGCACGCCACCTGAACGAGGGCCCCGGGCTCAAGGAGTCCGGGGTCTTCGGTGTCGGTGCTCCGCTGTCGGTGCTTCGCCGGCCGGCCGGGAACGGGCGGCTCGGACCGGAAAGCCTCGGTCCAACCCTGAAGGGCTGTGCACGCGGCGCTCCGGCAACCATGTCGGTGCTGTGCGTTGCCGTTCAGACCTCGGGCGGTCGGCCCCGCCACCACCGGTTCTGTAGGGCTTTCGTCCTCAGGGGCGTTGACACACTGACGGTCTCAGTCGCCGGACGCCTGCCCCCGGCGCGGGACCTGGGTCGACATCGCAGCCTCGGCCTCCGCCTTGGCGTCGCTCACCGCGGCGGCGGCCTGCTTCTCGGCCTCGTCAGCGGCTGTGGCGGCGTCGAGCGAAACCGTCGAGCCCGCATCGAGCTCCGGAACCCGGCTTCCGTGCGGCGTCTCAGCGTCGGCGGTGGCTGTCTCCTCGGATTGCACAGGTCTGGCAGGAGGACCCGCCGTCGACTGATCACCGAACGCACTGGTGACGGTCCGGACTGCCTCGGTCAGCTCCCCAGGGATCACCCAGAACGTGTTGTTGTCGCTGCTCGCCAGGTGCGGGAGTGTCTCGAGGTACTTGTAGGCCAGTACCTTCGGGTCGGCGTTGTTGCGATGCACGGCCTGGAAGACGAGTTCCACGGCCTTCGCCTCGCCGTCCGCCCGCAAGATCATGGCTTGTTGCGTGCCCTGTGCCTCCAGGATGTCCTTCTGCTTCGTGCCTTCCGCGGTAAGGATCTTGGCTTGCCGCTCTCCCTCGGCGTGCAGGATGGCCGCGCGCTTGTCACGCTCGGCCCGCATCTGCTTCTCCATCGCTTCCTTGATGGTGTGCGGTGGATCGATGGCCTTGATCTCCACACGGTTGACGCGTATGCCCCACTTGCCGGTGGCGTCGTCGAGGACCGCGCGGAGCCGGGAGTTGATCTCCTCTCGCGAGGTGAGCGTCTCCTCCAGGTCCATGCTGCCGATGACGTTGCGCAGCGTGGTGACGGTGAGCTGATCGATCGCCTGCAGGTAGTCGGCGACCTCGTAGGCCGCCGCCCGTGGGTCCGTGATCTGGTAATAGAGCACCGTGTCGATGTTCACCACGAGGTTGTCCTCGGTGATCACCGGCCTGGGGTCGGACGAATACACCTGCTCACGCACGTCGAGTTTGGTGTTGACGCGGTCCGCGACCGGAAGGACCAGGTTCAGCCCGGGTTGCAGCGTCCGGCGATATCGACCGAACCGCTCGATGTTGTAGCGACGCGCCTGCGGGACGATCCGTACAGCGGAGGCCACGAAGAACACGACAACGATGGCCGCCACGAGAATGGGGATGACAACCGGGTCCACAGTGCCTCCGTTGCTGTCCGTTCAGTCGTTCATGGCAGGAGCGCGCGGGGGTAGACGATGGCCGTGGCGCCTTCGATCTCCATGACATCCACCAGCGCCCCCGCCGGGATCACGAGACTCTCGTCGAGGGCTCGGGCAGACCACTCTTCGCCGGAGAGTTTGATCAGGCCCCGAGTCGCGGTGACCTCCTGTATGACCTCGGCCCGCTTGCCGATCAGCGCATCGCTGCCTTCGCGTGAGAGGGGCTGTTGTGCCATGTGCCGTAGCGCGACGGGGCGCACGATGAGGAGACCCGCTGCCGTTGCTGCTCCGAAGGCAACGAGCTGGCCGAGAAAGCCGATGCCCACACCAGCTACCACCGCGGCAACCAGCGCAGCGCCCGCGAGCAACCCGAAGACCAGTGTCAGGGTGAAAAACTCCGCGACGCCGAGCGCCGCGGCCGTGAACAGCCAAACGAACCACGGCATCGAATCGCCCTCCTGTTGGGGCCTTCTCCACCAAGCTACCTCCAGTGGTGCCGGGCAGAACAGGCGCGGAGACAGGGTTCGTGACGCTGAGGTGTTCCTCAATGGGCAGTGTGTGGACAGCTGAGTGCACAGTACGTCGGCGCGCCAAGAGCGAGCGACAAAGGGGCCGTAGGCAGTTCGACCACGGCGCCTCTGTCGGGCTCTCGGCGACGCCATCCGTCACCGCGGCCCGGAGGTGATCTCAGCGCCCACGGGAGCGATTGCCGGGCTCCTCCCGCCCCGCCAACTGCTCGCGGCAGTCAGGTTTACGGCAGGGATCCGGACCCCACACGGGTACGTAGACCCCCAGCGTCTTGTGCCGTCGTTTGACGACCATCTGCAGAGGCTGCTTGCACACCGGGCACACCAGCATCCCCTGAGGGCCAGTTTCATGCTGGGTTTTGCTCATTCTTTAATAATAGATTACCCGGCCTATGAACGCGACGGATGCGCGGTCAGTCATCGTCCAGCCTCTCCGAGCCGCCCTGTTCACGCTCAGGGGGCGAAGAGCCGACCGGGCCTGGGCTCTCGGCATCGGCGTCCGAGCGCGGTGCCGAGTCCTCCTGCGCGGCGGGAGCGGATTGGGGTGGGACGGGTCGCCGCAGACTGAGTACGACGGATACGGCCAGCACGACGACGATGACCGCGAGACTGATCGGCGAGGGAACTTCGGGAACGCTCGGGCTGATCATCTTGTGGGCTGCCTGGAGAACCAGCTTGACGCCGATGAACCCGAGGATGACCGCGAGCCCGACGCTCAGGTAGTGGAAGCGGTCGAGCAGGCCCGCGAGCAGGAAGAACAGGGCGCGCAGGCCCAGGATGGCGAAGGCGTTGCTGGTGTAGACGATGAAGAGGTCGTCGCTGACGGCGAGTACGGCGGGGACGCTGTCGACAGCGAAGATCAGGTCGGCCGCCTCGATCGCGGCGACCACCGCGAGCAGCGGAGTGGCCACCCGTTTGCCGGCCTCTTTGACGAAGAACTTCATGCCCGCGTACTCGTCACGCACAGGAACGACTTTGCGGAGCATCCGCAGGGCGAAGCTCTTGCCGGGGTCGAAGCCTTCCTCGTCGCCCTTGATCAGCTTGTAGGAGCTGTAGAAAAGCACCGCCGCGAACGCGAAGAGCACGGCGGTGAAGCGGCTGACCACCGCGACACCGAGCGTGAGAAAGATCCCGCGGAAGACGAGGGCGCCCATCACGCCGAAGAACAGGACGCGGTGCTGGTAGGCGCGGGGCACTTTGAAGTAGGCGAAGATCACCGCGAAGACGAAGAGATTGTCCACGGACAGGCTCTTCTCCAGCAGCCACGCGGTGGTGTACTCGGTGCCGGCCGTCGTGCCGAGGACAAGGAAGACAACCGCTCCGAACACCAGAGCAAGCCCTACCCACAGGGCGCTCCAGGCGGCAGCTTCCTTGAAGCCGATGACGTGTGCGGCACGGTGGGCGAGCAGGTCGATCGCCAGCGACACCACCACCGTCGTGGCAAACGTCGCCCACAACCAGAGCGGCACTTCCAGCACGCCGGTCACCCCCTCCGCGTCTTCCAGGAGCAGGCCCTCATACAGGAGTCTCCGGCATACCACCGCACCGGGCGACTTCAGGAAACGCAGCGGGATCCAAGCAACCGCCACGCCATGCGGGAGATGCCATCTCTCGGACCGTGAGCGGAGCTGGGCATTCTCAGCGCGCCCGTTATCGCATCCTTCGGTGGCGTGAGGGGCTGCGAGCCCCTGATTCCAGGGGTCGTTGACGCGATCTCTGTCCGGAACAGAGGTTCTGCTGTGCGGTCGGGTCAGTTGCCGTCGGGGTCGCGCAGAGCGAGGAAAGCCTGGTCGACGAGGTCCGGCAGTTCTCTGGCCCCCTCGCTCTCGACCCACAGGGTCAGTGCCGTCGTCAGGGCCGCGAGGGCGGCGCCCGCGAGGACCCGGACGGCCAGGTCGCTCTGGCCGCGTCGCCGGCCGCCGAGGGCGTCGGCGAACAGTTGCTGGGTGGCGTACTGGTTCTCCCAGGCCCGCGCCCGCAGGGCCGGAGTGGTGAGAACGAGCCGGGTGCGGGTGAGCAGGGCTTCCCCGTCCGCGGCGTAGACGGCGCGCAAGCCCTCGCCGAGAGCGTGGTGGAGAGCGGTCAGGCAGTCCTCGTGTGGCGGGCGGGAGCCGATGAGATCGACGATCATCGGGTCGTAGTCGTCGGATTCGACCACGGCTTCCTTGGTGGGGAAGTGCCGGAAGAAGGTCATGTGCGACACGCCGGCCTCTGCGGCGATCTGCTCCACGGTCGTTCCGTCGTACCCGTTCTCCAGGAAGAGCCGCAGCGCCACCTCCTGGATCGTCCGCCTCGTCTGTGCCTTCTTGCGCTCACGCAGGCTCGTCGGCGCGGTCGGGGACGTGGTCATGGACGTCTTCCTTCGATCGGAGAAGGTCAGCGGGCACCGCCGCGTTCGAGTATGCGGGTCAGGGTCAGGTCGAGGTCCGCAGGGGAGCTCCCTCTCCACGCGAGGTGGCCGTCGGGTCGGACAAGCATGGCCGGAGCGGGGAGGCGAGACGCGGTCAGCGAAACGGCGGCGCCCTCTCCGAGGCGGCGGCCCACCACCGTCATGTGGCCGGCGGCGTCGGGGGCCATGACGAGGAGCGCCCAGGCCGGGCCCAGTTCGCTGTGGAGGCGTGTCCGGAGTCCGTCCTCGCGCACGCAGTCCAGGTCAGGAACGCGATCGCCCACCCTCAGGCCCCGGCCGGGGAGAGCCCGGCCTGCGAGCGGTCCTCGGCGGTAGGTCACTTTCAACTGTGACGACTTCTCCCACAGCGCCCGTTGCACCGAGGGCCGGTTCATCAGTGGAACGAACAGGTGGTTGCGCAGAACGCGTGCGATACGGGTGTCACCCACGACCAGGCGGGTCATGGCGCTGGTGGAGGCAAGCACCTCCTCGGCGATGGGGCGGCGCTCCGCCTCGTAGGTGTCCAGGAGCGACTGCGCTGCTCGGCCCTCGGCCACCAGCGCCAACTTCCACGCGAGGTTCTCTGCGTCGCCGAGCCCCGTGTTCAGGCCCTGGCCGCCGAACGGACTGTGGATGTGCGCCGCGTCACCGGCCAGTAGGACATGGCCTTGACGGTAGGTCGAGGCAAGGCGGCGATGGATCCGGAATGTTGAGGTCCACAGGCTTTCGGCCACCGCGACGCCCGCGATGCCGGAATGCGCCCTCAGCGCCTCCATCAGGACGTCCTGCACCTCTGCCGGGTGGACATCATCCTGGGAATCCGCGGGCGCGGGCGCCATGAGCCGCCACACATCGTCTCCGGGCAGCGGAAAGACACCCACCATCCTGTCGCCGCGCAGCCATACGCAGACCGTGTCGCGGGGCAAAGGCAGCCGCGCCCGCACATCCGCGAGGAGGAAGCGCTCGATGACGGGCACGCCGGGGAATCCGATCCCGGCGGCTTTCCGTACGCGGCTGTGTGCGCCATCGCAGCCCAGCAGCCAGCGGGCGCGCTCCGACCGGCCGTCGGCGAAGCCGACGTTCACGCCATCCGCGTCCTGCCGGACAGAGGTGAGTTCGCGCCGCCATTCCACCTCCGTGCCGAGCTCGACGAAGCGTCGGCGGAGCCGAGCTTCCACCTCGGCCTGGGAAATGATCAGCCCTGGCCTGGTCACGAGCTTGGTCCTCCGGCCCACCTGGAGCCGGGCGACCGGCTTCCCGTCGACGTACGTCACCACCTGGCCGATGGCCACGCCCCGCACGGGGAGATCGTCGAGTGCTCCGAGCCGGTCGAGCACCTCGATTCCACGCGGCTGCAGCCCCAGCGCACGAGAGGTCGGGGACGGGCCCGGTGCCCCGTCGATGACTCTGACTGCAAGCCCTGCCGCGCGCAGCGCGCAGGCCGTGGCGAGACCGGTCGGCCCGGCCCCGGCCACCAGGACGGTGGTTTCTTCCTGCACCGGAGCTCCAGAGGTTATCGAGTAACTTTTGTTACACGCTAACGTCACTCTCCGGCGGTGACAACAGCACGGGCGAGCCCACGTGCCACGCCGTGTGCGGCAGAGAAGGGCGGCAACCGGTCACGGCGGCAGTCGACCGCCACCGGGCTCGAGTCCACAGACGGCCGGTCGAGCAGACCGCAGCGACCGGTCCCCCGACAGCGCGCATCCTGGTGGTCACAGGTCACAGGTCACAGGTCACAGGTCCGAACCGGGCAGTGGTGGGGGGCCGGGGTCCATGGCGATGACGTTGCGCACGGCGAAGCCGACGGCGACCGCCGCGTCGGTCACGGAGGTCCGGCGTCCTGCTTCGCGTCGATCTCTGCGACGAGGCCGTCGATGAGTCCCCTGATCTCGTCCCGGATGGGACGGACGGCGTCGACACCCTGGCCGGCCGGGTCCTCCAGGACCCAGTCCAGGTACTTCTTGCCGGGGAAGTACGGGCAGGCGTCGCCGCAGCCCATGGTGATGACGTAGTCGGACGCCTGGACGGCCTCGGTGGTCAGCACCTTCGGCTTCTGGTCGGAGATGTCGATGCCCAGCTCGGCCATGGCGGCCACGGCAGCCGGGTTGACCTGGTCACCGGGCAGGGAGCCGGCGGAGCGGACCTCGACCCGGTCGCCGGCGAGGTGGCGCAGGAACCCTGCCGCCATCTGGGAGCGGCCCGCGTTGTGGACACAGACGAAGAGGACTGAGGCGGCAGGAGCGAAGGACATGAGTTCTTCCCAGGGGTTGAGACAAACTGCGGTGGGGATGTGGTGGCTCAGGCCCCAGCGGTCAGGCGTTCGTCCGGCAGGAAGGACGATGCGGACGTAGGCATGGCGTTCCAGGAGCCGGTACGGTCGGCCCGGACTGGTGTCAGCCCCAGCTGATGTGAAAGTATCAGTCCATGATGATGTCAGTCGACACTGATCTGATCCGGGTTCTGGCCGACCCTCTCCGGCTTCGGATCGTGACCCTTCTCGCCCGGGAAACGCTCTGCACCACCCATCTCGTCGAGGAGACGGGGGCCAGGCAGACGAACCTCTCCAACCACCTGAAGGTGCTCCGCGAGGCCGGGGTCGTGGAGACGGAACCCTGCGGACGGTTCACCTACTACCGCCTGCGCCCGGACGTCATCGACGCGCTCGCCGGTCAGTTCGCCGACCTCGCCCGGACCGCGCGTGCCACTTCCGACGCGAACCTCAAGCGGTCCTGCCCCTAGCCTTCCGCGCCCAGCCTCACCTGCCCCGGGAGTACCTGCCTTGACCGCCACCGAGCCCATCGGCACCGCCCGCACTGCGGAGTCCGTGCCGGCCATCGACGTGCCTCAGCCCGCACCCGGCGCCACACCGCCGCGCACTCCGATGATTTCCCGTGCTGCCGCGGAACTCGTGGGCACCGCAGCCCTCGTCGCGATAGTCGTCGGCTCCGGCATTCAGGCCACCAACCTGACGGAGGACGTGGGACTTCAGCTGCTCGCCAATTCCACGGCCACCGTGTTCGGACTCGGCGTGCTGATCGCGCTGCTCGGTCCCGTCTCGGGCGCGCACTTCAACCCGGCGGTGACACTCGCGGAGTGGTGGACGGCCCGTCGCGGCGGAGCCGGCGTCAACGCCCGCGAGGTGGCGGTGTACGTGCCGTCGCAGATCGTGGGCGCGGTCGTGGGCGCCGTCCTGGCGGACGCCATGTTCGGTGAGCCGCTGGTGAAGTGGTCCACACACGACCGCTCGGCCGGGAATCTGCTCCTCGGCGAAGTCGTCGCCACCGCCGGTCTGATCCTGCTGATCTTCGGCCTGGCCCGCACCGACCGGCTCCGCTTCGCCCCGGTTGCCGTCGCCTCCTACATCGGCGCGGCTTACTGGTTCACCTCCTCCACGTCCTTCGCGAATCCGGCCGTGACGATCGGCCGGGCGTTCACCGACACCTTCGCGGGCATCGCCCCGGCTTCCGTTCCGGCGTTCGTCGCCGCGCAGCTCGTCGGCGCGGCAGCGGGACTTGCCCTGGTGGCGGTCGTCTTCATGCGCGGCAAGCCGGACGCCGGTACGCCTTCGGCGTGACGCGACTAGCTGGGTGAAGGCGAGCGAAGGCGGGCCGGGGGTGGCGATCCGGGCTGACGGCAGAGGCCCGGACGCTCAGGTGCGCAGGTCCAGCATGGCCGCCATACCCGCGACCACGGACGGGGCCACCCGGTAGTAGACCCACGTCCCGCGACGTTCGGACGTGAGGAGCCCTGCCTCGCGCAGCTTCTTCAGGTGATGCGAAACGGTCGGCTGCGAGACGCCCACGTCCGAGATGTCGCAGACGCACGCTTCTCCGCCCGCGTAGGAAGCGATGCGCGAGAACAAGCGCAGCCGCACCGGGTCGGAGAGTGCCTTGAACATGGCCGCCATCTTCTCCGCGTCGGCCTGGGACAACTCCCCTGCGGTGAGCGGCGGGCAGCACGGCACGGCGTCCTCGGCGTCCAGGAGGGTCAGCTCCGCATTCTGAGACTTCGACATATGCCTATGTTCACACTCGTCGAAGCAAGTGCCAAGCTCCAGCGGCCTCGACCGGATCACCGTGCCGAGCAAGACCGTCAAGGACTCGAACGAACCCATCGCCCTGGGAAAGAAGGACCCCGGCGAGTTCACCGTCGTCCGGGAAACTCCGGCGTTCCGTCACGTCGGCGCGTTACCTCCGTCAGCGGCTCTGGGCCACCGTGAACGCGACGAGGAGTCCGGCCAGTCCCGCCCAGACGATTCCTTCGCCGCCGGCGTGCAGCCATGCCGGCGCTCCCAGGGCCACGGCGGTGATGGCTCCGGCCGAGACCGCGTGGGGGTCGGCGGGGAACATCCACTGCCGCCGGCCGCTGCCGGGCTCTTTGCGTTCGGCGAGAGCGGTTCGCACGACCAGGGCCGCGACGACGATCGCCACGGCCAAGAGGGTCGCTCCCACGTCTGCTCCCGGTGCTCAGGTCCGGTGGGAAGCTGCCGCCTCCTCGGTCCGGTCGTCCTTCTGGTAGATGTCGGGGATACCGTCCCCGTCGGCGTCCACCGATTCCTGTTCGCACAGACGCCGGTAGAGCTTGTTGCGGCGTCGCAGGAGGACGGCCGCCACCGCGGCCGCGGTGAGTGAGGCGACGAGGACAGCCGCCTTGACGTGCTCGCCGGTCTCCTGGCCGGGGAAGGCGAGTTCGCCGATGAGCAGCGCCACCGTGAAACCTATCCCCGCGAGGACCGAGAGGCCGAGGACATCGGCCCAGGCGAGATCGGGGTTGAGCCGGGCCCTGGTGAAGCGGGCGGCCAGGTAGGTGCCGGCGAAGATACCGACCACCTTGCCGACCACAAGTCCGACGACGACGCCGAGCGGCTCGGGACTGGTGAACACCTTGGCCAGCGCGGGGCCGGAGATGCTGACGCCCGCGGCGAAGAGGGCGAAGAGGGGCACCGCCACCCCCGCCGAGAACGGATGGAGCAGGTGGGAGACCCGGCCGGCCGGGGAAATACTCTCCTCCTTGTCGCGGGTGGTGCGCAGGATCAGTCCCATCGCGACACCGGCGACGGTGGCGTGGACGCCGCCGTTGTACATGGCAGCCCAGATGGCGACGCCGAGCGGCACGTACCACCACCAGCCGCGTATCCGCAGGCGCTGGAGGAGGTAGAAGACGCCGAGCCCGGCCACCGCGGCACCCAGCGCCCACAGGTTCAGATCGCTGGTGAAGAAGATCGCGATGATGAGGATGGCGCCGAGGTCGTCGACGACCGCGAGGGTGAGGAGGAAGGCGCGCAGGGCGGCGGGCAGATGGGTGCTGATCACCGCGAGTACGGCGAGGGCGAAGGCGATGTCGGTGGCCATCGGCACGGCCCAGCCGTCGAGGCTGCCGCCTCCGAGCCCGGCCGTCAGCGCGTACAGGGCTGCGGGCACGGCCATGCCGCAGAGGGCCGCGATGACCGGAAGGGCCGCCGTGGCGGGTGTGCGGAGCTCTCCGACGACGAGTTCGCGCTTGAGCTCGATGCCGGCGACGAGGAAGAAGACGGCGAGGAGACCGTCGGCGGTCCAGTGGCCGACGGACAGGTCGAGGCCGAGGGCGGGTATCCCGAAGTGGAAGTCGCGTATCTGCTCATAGAGGTCACCGAGCGGGCTGTTCGCCCAGATCAGTGCCAGCAGGGCGGCGCCGAGGAGGACCAGACCGCCGACGGTCTCGGTGCGCAGCGCGGAGGCGATGGCCTGTCGTTCGGGCCAGGGCAGAATGCCGAGGAACGGTGCGCGCTCGCGAGGGGCGGCCATGATCGTTGTACCTCCGGGGCTTCGGCGGAAGAGGGCACACTGCCCCTGGACGCCGACCAGACTTCCCGGCACACCCCGCGCCCGGCTGACCAGCAGCTGTCTTGACGCGTTCTTTACACCCTAACCGGGTGCTGCCGGTCTCACCAGGGGGCCTCCCACCTGCTTGAACGGGGAAGGAATGACTGATCGGGCCCGTCTCCCACCAAGGGCGCGAGGTGGGCGACGGGCCCGATCGAAGGAGCCGGGCCGCAGGGCGGTCAGACGGTGGTCTTCACCGACTCCTGGTCATCGTCCCTGCGGTCGCCGGCGTCGCGGCGGCGGACGTAGTCGAGGAAGTTGTTCAGCTCACGCTTGACGACCGGGGCCAGCAGGTAGAGGCCGATGATGTTGATGACGGCCAGCATGAACAGCACCGCGTCGGCCATGTCGATCAGCGTCTGCAGCGTGAGCAGCGAGCCGGCGACCGCGAAGACGGTGTAGAGGACCTTGTAGGTGAGCTCACTCGCCTTGCTGCGGCCGAAGAGATGCGTCCACGCCTTCAGGCCGTAGTAGCCCCAGGTGAGCACGGTCGAGATGGCGAACAGCAGCACCGCGACGGTGAGGATGTACGGGAACCAGGGCAGGACGGTGCCGAAGGCGTCGGAGGTGATGGTGACACCACCGATCGACTCGTCCTCACGTGCCGCGGCCCAGCTGGCCGGATTGGCGATCACGATGGTCAGCGCGGTCATGGTGCAGATGACCACGGTGTCGATGAACGGCTCCAGCAGCGCGACCAGGCCCTCACTGGCGGGGTGCTTGGTCTTGACCGCGGAGTGCGCGATCGGCGCGGAGCCGAGACCGGCCTCGTTGGAGAACGCGGCCCGCTTGAAGCCGATGATCAGCGCGCCGAGGACACCACCGGCGACACCCTCGGGGTTGAAGGCACCCTCGACGATGCTGGAGACGGCGGCCGGGACGGCGGAGACGTTCACCAGGATGACGACGAGACAGGCCGCGATGTAGATGCCGGCCATGGCGGGGACGAGCCTGCTGGTGACCGACGCGATGGAGCGGATGCCGCCGAGGAGGACGATGCCGACGAGAGCGGCGATCAGGATGCCGAAGAAGAGCGCGCCGGTGGAGGAGCCGACCATGCCGTCCTCGCCGCCGGCGACGGCCACCAGCTGGGCGTAGGACTGGTTGACCTGGAACAGGTTGCCGCCGAAGAGCCCGAAGAAGAGGATCATGATGGACGCGAGCACGCCCAGGACCTTGCCGAGGGTCTTGCCCTTGGCGCCGAAGCGTTCGGCCAGACCCTTGGGCAGGTAGTGCATCGGGCCGCCCGAGACGGTCCCGTCGGCGTGGACCTCGCGGTACTTCACACCGAGGGTGACCTCGACGAACTTGGTGGCCATGCCGAGCAGGCCGCAGAGGATCATCCAGAACGTGGCACCGGGACCGCCGATCGATACGGCGACGGCGACACCCGCGATGTTCCCGAGGCCCACCGTTCCGGAAACGGCGGCGGTCAGGGCCTGGAAGTGGTTGACCTCACCGGCCGACCCCTTCTCGTCGTACTTGCCGCGCACCACGTTCACCGCGAGCCGGAACTTGCGTATCTGGACGAGACCGAACCAGCCGGAGAAGACGAGGCCGGCCACGACGAGCCAGGCGACGATCAGCGGGAGTTCGGCGCCTCCCACGGGCACGGAGTAGAAGACGACTTCACCGAGCCACTTGGCTATGGGCTCGAAGAATCCGCTGACGGCTTCGTCGACGGACTTGGTGATGGAGTCGAGTGACATCAGGCTTTACCTCGATGGCGCTGAACCGCCGCAGTGAGGTGCGGCGGTATGAAGGCGGGGCATGAGCGAACGCCGTTGTCCGATCGGCGACCCTGGGCATCTCGGTCCGCGGACTCGGACCGTGACTTTCCTGGGCCGTGCACAGCCGGTGCGTGCCGGCATTCCGCGGTCCGGCGAGGGGTGGGCCGGAAGCGGAGTTGGGCATTCTTAGCACGCCCTTTACGCATCCTTTAGTGGTGTGCGTCACATGAGGGGCTACGGGCCCCTGATTCCCGGGGGTCGGTGACGCGATCGTTATCCGGAACTGAGGTTCTGCTGAGCGAACGGTCGGCTGCCGTGGGGGTCGCGCAGAGCGAGGAAGCCCCGTCGACGAGGTCCGGCAGCTCTCTGGCCCCCGTCGCTCTCGATTCACTGTGGTGTGGACGAGCCGGGTGCGGGTGAGCAGGGTGTCCCCGTCCGTGGCGTGGACCGTCCAGAGGCCTTCGCCGAGTGCGTGGTGCGGGCCACCTGTCGTCACGCAGCGTCTCCGGGCAGCGGGAAGCCACCCGCCGTCCCGTCGCCGAGCGCGACCATCCCGAGATCTCGGTGATCGCCGACAGGCTCGGATGCCACCGGCAGCCTGATCCGCGAGGCCGGCCACTCCCTGCCGCTGCGCCCGCCGGAACGCCGCCGAACCACTGCTCGCGCATGACCGCCCCACGCCATACGCGAAACCCCGGGTCGCTGCCCCGATCCGGCTTTTCCCTCAACCCGAAGCGACCCCCTGTCACACATTTCACATCTTCTTGGTCATTCGTGTGAAAGCGGGCAAGAGCCCGCCGAACGCAAGGAGTGCAAGCATGACCAAGCCCGTTCTGGAGCCCGCAGCTGCGGAGTTCGCCGACGCGACGGCCAAGCCGCCGTTCCTCTACGAAATCGGTCCCGAGGCTGCCCGGAAGGTCCTGGACGACGTGCAGGCGGCGCCGGTGGCGAAGCCGGACGTCGAGGAGGAGTGGATCACTGTGCCCGCCGAGGTGGGTGATGTGCGGATACGCGTCGTCAAGCCCGTCGGTTCCCGGGGTCCGCTTCCGGCCGTCCTCTACGTCCACGGCGGCGGCTGGGTCCTCGGCAACGCCGGCACCCATGACCGTCTGGTGCGCGAGCTCGCCGTCGGGGCGGACGTCGGCGTCGTGTTCGTCGAGTACGACCGTTCCCCGGAGGCCGCCTACCCGGTCGCCATCGAGCAGGCGTACGCGACTGCTCGATGGATCACCGCGAGGGGTGCCGAGGTGGGCCTGGATCCCTCCCGGCTGGCCGTGGCCGGCGATTCCGTCGGCGGCAACATGGCCGCCGCACTGACCCATATGGCCAAGCAGCGCGGCGACGTGACCTTCGTGCACCAGTCGCTGTACTACCCCGTCACCGACGCGGCTCAGGACACCGCAAGCTACCGGGAGTTCGCCGACGGCCCCTTCCTCACCGCGAAGGCCATGGCCTGGTTCTGGGACTGCTACACCACCGACCCCGCTCAGCGGGCGGAGATCACCGCCTCGCCGCTCCGGGCGAGCCTGGAGGACATGCAGGGCCTGCCGCCGGCGCTCGTCGTCGTCGACGAGAACGACGTGCTGCGGGACGAGGGCGAGGCGTACGCCCGCAAGCTGACCGAGGCCGGCGTGCCCACCACGAGCATCCGCATCAACGGCACCCTGCACGACTTCATGATGCTCAACCCTCTGCGCCCCACCCAGGCCACAACTGCTGCGATGGCGCAGGCCGTTCACACTCTGCGTGTCGCCCTGCGCGGCAACTGAGGTTGCTGCCCCGTTTCGTTACTGAGATCGGCACCGCCTCGGCGCGCGTGCGCGGGGACCACCCATGCACGGACCCGCCGAATCCGATCGGTTCACCTGGCCGATCTCCGGCCGTGGCCCGCTCCTGCCGGCAAGCCCCGGACGTGTTCCCGCTTGCCGCTCGCGGTCCGGCCTCCCCCTGAACTGCGGCAACACCTGCCGTACCCCGGCCATGCCCACCTGTCCGGACATGGCTGAACCCTGAGCCTCGAAAGGGCCTCTCATGTACCGTCACTCGCGCCTTCGGCGTGCCCGTACCCCCCTCACCCTGCTGGCCACCGCGACCGTCGCCACCGCGCTGCTTGCCACGTCGGTCAGTCCGGCGGGCGCCGACAGCACCCCTTCCAAGGGCAGCAAGCCGACCGTCGTGCTCGTCCACGGAGCGTTCGCCGACTCCTCCAGCTGGAACGGCGTCATCAGCGAACTGAAGAAGGACGGCTACCCGGTGGTGGCCGCGGCCAACCCGTTGCGCAGCCTGAGCAGCGACACCGCCTCCGTCAAGAACCTGCTGGCCGCCATCGAAGGACCCGTGGTTCTCGTCGGGCACTCCTACGGTGGAACGGTCATCACCAACGCCGCCCACGGCTCCGACAAGGTCAAGGCACTGGTGTACGCCGACGCCTTCCTCCCCGACAAGGGCGAGAGCGCCAACGCGCTGGTGAGCAAGTTCGAGGGCAGCGTCATCGGCAAGGTTCTGCGTCCCGTCCCGATCACCCACCCCGACGGCTCCAAGGACTTCGACTTCTCCATCGACCAGTCCGAGTTCCGCCAGGCGTTCGGTGCGGACGTTCCCGCGGAAAAGGCCGCCCTGATGGCGGTCACCCAGCGTCCCGGGACCGGCGCGGCGCTCAACGAACCGTCTGGTGAGCCTGCCTGGAAGACCATCCCCTCCTGGGCTCTCGTGGGCTCCGACGACCGGATCATCCCTCGGGATGCCCAGGTCTTCATGGCCGAGCGCGCCAAGGCCCACATCAAGGAGATCGAGTCCTCCCACGCCGTGAGCGTGTCCCACCCGCAGGCCGTCACCGACATCATCGAAAAGGCGGCACAGACAGTCCGCTGACCGGTATCCCTGTGAACCCCCGGGACCCGTAGGCCCCGGCACGGCGGGGCGGCGAAGGTGCCGCCCCGCCGTCACGCTCGGACGAACGGCATCGACACGTCCACCGGTGGTGACGGGGCTTCATCAGGACCGGCGCCACGAACGCATACGGTCGGTACCGCTGCTCACAGCGCCCCTGACTCCGTTCCCACGACGTAGGAGTTCTCGACATGACTGATGAGCCGATTCTGGTGCTTGCCGCAACCGGCCGACAGGGCGGTGCCGTGACCGACGCGTTGCTGGGCCGCGGCGCCAGGGTGCGGGCAACTGTCCGGGACCTGGAGCGGGAGTCCGCCCGCCGACTGGCCGATCAGGGTGTCGAGGTGGTCGCGGGTTCCTTGAACGATCGCGCATCCCTCGCCGCCGCGATGGACGGCGTGGCCGGGGTCTTCGCCTACACCACCCCCTTCGAGGCAGGTGTGGACGCCGAAGTGGCCCAGGGGCAGGTCATCCTGGCAGCCGCGAACGACAAGCGCGTACCGCATCTGGTGTTCAGCTCGGTGGCGGGGGCCGACCAGGGCAGCGGGGTTCCGCATTTCGAGAGCAAGGCCCGTATCGAGGCCGAGTTGGCCTCCGGTGCGGTGCCCTACACGATCCTGGGCCCCACGTATTTCTTCGACAACGCCATGAGCGGTGCGGAGCGCATCCGCGCCGGGTTCCTCGACCTGCCGCTGCCCTCCGACC
This sequence comes from Streptomyces sp. NPDC096193, assembly GCF_040302905.1. Classification (NCBI taxonomy): domain Bacteria; kingdom Bacillati; phylum Actinomycetota; class Actinomycetes; order Kitasatosporales; family Streptomycetaceae; genus Streptomyces; species Streptomyces sp. NPDC096193. The sequence goes on from NZ_JBEOSJ010000003.1 coordinate 52,452, forward strand.
GGCCGTTGCAGCAGCTCGACCGCTCCGACCAGGGGGCCTTCGCGGCCGATGTGCTGCTCAACCCTGCCCCGTACAGGGGGCAGCGCATCGAGATGGCGAGCGACGCGCCCACCCCGGCCGAGATGGCAGCCGCACTGAGCGTGACCCTGGGTCGGGAGGTCCGGCATGAGTACCTACCGCTGGAGACGGTCGGCGAGCCGGACATGCACGCCATGTGGTCGTTTCTCAACGGGCCCGGCTACCAGGTCGACATCCCCGCGCTGCATGCGGCGCATCCGGGGATCGCCTGGAGCGGCTTCGCCGACTGGGCACAACGCGCGTTCGCTGCCGCGCGCTGAGCGCGTTGAGCGGGCTTCGAAATCCCGGCCCCGCACGCCCGCCCGGCACCGGCATGCCTCCACGCGGAAGGGTTCACCGGTGCCGGGCCACGGTCACCGTCGTCGAGTCACCTTACGGAGCGAGGCGGTAGGCGTTCGTGATCGTCTCGCGCACGGTGTTGCCGCCCTTGTCCTTCAGATCCACCTGGAAGGACACGGCCTTCGCGGCCGCCGGGTGCTTCACGACCACCGACCGTGCCCCCTTCGCGTCGGTCGTCACGGCGAGAGCCTTCCAGGTCAGGCCGCCGTCGAACGAGACCTTCACGGTCAGCGCGGCGACCTGCCCGGCCGCGGCGGCCGCGCCGCTCAGCTTCAGCGGCACCGCGAGCGCGCTGCCCGCCCGAGCCGTGCCGCTCAGGCTCAGCATCGGCGTGAACCGCACCGTCGACAGCGGCAGTTCGACGGTGCTGCCCCCCGCCGGCCGGGCCGAGGTGAACGTCCACACCCCTGCCACCTTCGTGCTGGTGGACGTGTCCTCGGTGGAGCGGCTCGCCTCGACCGTCAGACGGTACGGGGCGGAGGCGGCGGGAACCTCGGCGGCCAGCCAGTCCGAGGCCTGGCCCTCGGCGAGGACCCGTCCGCCGGATTCCAGCTTCGCGGAGCCACTGGTGACGGTCGAGGATCCCGGGTTGCCGCTGCCGTCGTTGAACAGCGGGATCCTGGCGCTGATGTGGTCGCCGGTCCGCTCGGCGCCCTGCTCTCCCGGAGTCCCCGCCGCGAGATCCGGGCCGACCACACCGGTGTTGAAGTTCAGCGTGTGGCTGGAGCCAGGCTTGTACGCCACCCCCGGCTTCGAGTAGATCATGCGCGGCTCGCTGAGGGCGTTGAGCTGGGTGGCCGTCCAGGCCCAGCGCACACCGGCCGCGCTGAGGTAGTGCGTGGTGGCCTGCGGCAGCTTCTGCTCCTGCGGTTCCTGGATGCCGATGCTCGTCCCGAGGTCGTCCAGCGGCGTGATGTGGACCTGGCCCCTGGCCCCGGTGACGGAGGCTCCGAAGCCGAGCTTCACCTCGGCGACATCGGCCCGGGTGAGGGTACGGGTCAGGCCGGTGAAGAAGCTCCCCTTGCGGTTGAAGGCGAGCCGGTGGTCGACGTTCTTGCCGGCCGCGCCGGGCGTCTTCCACACGCCGTTGAACTGGGCTCGCATCGTCGGGGACTCCGGGCCGAGGGAGGCGGTGCGGATCGGCGGTACGCCGTTGGTGGACCAGGAGTTGCCTGTGCCGAGGGCTTGGTCGTAGTAGCCGACGGTGGAGGTGACGAGCTTCGCGGCCGGATCCATGGCCTTCACGGCGAGCGGCTTCGCCTTGCGGGAGTCGAGGGTGACCGCGACCTTTCCGGTCACCTTCAGCACCGGCTGGACGAAGAAGCCCAGTTCGTTGTCCGCGGCGAAGACCAGGCTCTGCAAGTGGTAGGTGCCCTTGGGCAGTCGCTGGACCACTGTGCCGTTCGCGCTCTCCGGGAGCTCCACATACCGACCGCCACCGTCGGCGGCGCTGATCGTCGTCAGGTACGTGGCCGGGTTCGCCCCGTCGGCGTCGATGTGCCGCACGGTGACGTCGTACGACTCCACCTCCCGCTCGGCCACGACACCGGTGCGCACCTGCTGGCCGCCTCCCGACGCCAGCACCGTGCCGCCGAAGACGCCGTCGGCGGTGCCCCTGCGGGTGTCGACGGTGACGGTGGTCGTCGCGGTGCCGCCGGCCGGAACGGTGAGCTGGGCGTCCTTGACGGTGAACATGCCGGCCGGCGCGGGGCCTCCCGACGGGTCGACCCCGGAGACGCTCAGCCGCAGAGTGACGGCCCGGGTGCCGTAATTGCGGTAGGTGACGGCCTTGGAGGCCGGCTTGTCGTCGGCGTGCGGCCAGGCCTGGAGGCCGAAGTCCAGGGAGCCGGGCTCGGAGACGACGAGGGCGGTGGCGGCGCGTTCCAGGTCCACCCGGCCCGCGCCCTGCTGGTAGGCGTTCAGTACCGGGTTGGGCTTGGCCGAACCGGTCAGCAGCGACTTCAGCCGGGCTCCGCTCCAGCCGGGGTGCTGCTGGAGCACCAGGGCGGCGGCACCCGCGACGTGCGGGGAGGCCATCGACGTGCCGGACTGCGAGATGTAGTCCTCGCCCGAGGGCTCCTCGCTCTGCGTGGTCAGGGCAGCGGTGATGTCCACGCCGGGGCCGGTGATGTCCGGCTTGGGCGTGCCGTCGAGGTTCGGGCCGCGGCTGGAGAAGTCGGCTATGCGGTCCTGTTTGTCCACGGCGCCGACGGTGAGCGCCGCGGGCGCGCTGCCGGGCGTCCAGATCGTGCGCCCCTCGCCCGAGTTGCCCGCGGCCACCACGAACAAAGCCTTGCCGGAGAGCCGGGCGATGGCCGCCTCCATCGGGTCGACGCCCGGGGTGTCGATGGAGCCCAGGCTCATGTTGACGACCTGCGCGCCCTGGTCGACGGCCCACTGCATACCGGCGACGACGCCCGAGACGTCGCCGGAGCCGTTGTCGCCCAGGACCTTGCCGTCCAGCAGTCTCGCGTCGGGAGCCACGCCCTTGTTGCGGCCGCCGGACTTCGCACCGCTCCCGGCGATGGTGGAGGCGACGTGTGTGCCGTGCCCGTAGCGGTCGTCGGCGACGGGGGACTGGGTGAAGTTCTTCTGCGCCGACTCGACGCCCTGGAGATCCGGGTGGGTCTGGTCCACGCCCGAGTCCAGAACCGCCACCTTGACGCCCTTGCCGGTGTAGCCCGACTTCCACATGGCGGGCGTACCGATCCGCGGCACGCTCTCGGCCAGGGTCGCCCGGACCTTCGCGTCCAGCCAGACATGCGTGACGGGCCGCGCGGCCGAACCGCCTGACGTACGGGCCGAAGAGCGGCCGGTGACGGCCGCCCACAGCGCCGGCGCCCCGGACTTGGGTGTCTCGAAGGCCTCACCGCCGACCGCGGGAAGCGCGCGGCGTTCCCGGACGGCCACGCCCGCGAACGGGTCACCGGCCGCGGCCCTCGCTCCGGCGCCGCCCTGCCGGTAGCCGACGATCAGCGGCAGCGTGGTGCGGTGCGCGTCGTCGTACCCGTCCCTGACCAGCTGTGCCACGTCGAACAGCCGCCGGTCGAGCACACCGTCGGCGACCAGGCGCAGGGCGTCCTGCGGGACGACGTACGTGTGCCCGTCCGCGCGCCGCACCGAGAAGCCGATCCCCTCACGGCCCTTGCCACGCACGAGGCGAACCACCCGCCCGTCCGACCCGACGTCCACGCGGTCGCCGCTGATCAGCGTGACCGTCGCCGGTGGTTCCGCCTTCGCCGGAGCCTTCGTCCCCTCGTGCGCGGCGGAGCCGACGGCCTGCGCCGTCTGCCCGCCGGCCGAAACGGCCCCCGTGACCAGCGCCCCGGCCACTACGGCGGCAAGCGCCGCCGTTCTCGCGCGTGCTGTGGATCCCACTCGTGTCCCCCACCTCGTGTGCATGCCAACGCGTTCACCGGTACTACGCACGGGCGACGGCTTCGGTTGCCTGCGGAGACCGCCAATCGAAAGGGCGGGGACGTGCACGAAAAGGCACTGGTCCGGAACGAGTTGACGGGTGGGCCCCGGGCGATGACGGTCCGGGTCCCGCTGCTGTGGCCCGGGGGAGCACTCGGCGCGCTGAGGCAGGAGCCGCCGCTTCCTGCGGCTTCAACGTCTGCGTCCGCCCCCTCACCGGGCCCGGCTGCACCCTGTGGGGTGGCCGACCGACGTACGGCGACGAAGGGCGGCCACCACCGCGAACGCAGCCGGCCGCCGACAACCGTCGGCGGCCGGCTGACGTCCGTCCGGACCTCACGGTCCCCCCGAGCCGCCGGATGCAGCCGCCCCGCGCGCTCCGTAAACTCGCACGTGTGGCAGCCCCGGCGGGCCGTCCGGCGCTACGGTGTCTACGCGGTCATGCCGGCCGCCGACCAATCCTGAACGACGTCGATGTCGACGCGTCGGACGTGAGGCTCTCATGACCACCCCGCGGGATCTGTTGATCGTCGCCATGGACGTTGCGGGCACCCGCGACGTCGGACCCGGTGACCTGTCGCTCGCGCTCGCCGGAGCCGAGTTGATCGAGCTGCTGCGTACGCCGACCATCCGGCTGGACGGCGGTCGCATCGTGCCGGGGCACCTGCCGTTGCCGGCGGATCCCATCCTCGTGGAGGCCGCCGCCGTACTGATGATGGAAGAGCCGTACGAGTTGGTCGGCGACTGGCTGTGGCGCAGAGGTGACTCCCTGGCCGAGGCGTACATGGCCGCCTTCGAGGCCGACGGGCTGGTCGTGCGGCAGGGCAGCCGCCCCTTCCGCGGCGGGCAGAGAGTCCTGGTCGATTCGCCGTCGCGCCGCAAGGCGATGGAGCGCTGGGAATCCGGCGAGCCGGTCCTTCTCAGCCTGGTGGAAAGTCTCGGGATCGAGCACGGGTCCGCGGAACCGTCGGAGATCGCGGACTACTCCGTGACGATGGTGCTCGGCGCGGTCAACGACGCGCTGCTGGAACTGGAGGGCGAGCGGCAGAAGCGGGGCATCGAGCAGGCCGCCTTCGACAACGTCTGGCGTGGCTTCTGACGGACCCCGCGGTGCTCTGCCGGCCGGCCCGCCCGCCGGCGAGCCACCGTGCGTTGCGCCGAGGATCGCCCGCCGACAGGCCTTGCACGGCTCTGGGCCCGCGCGCCGACGGGCGCCGAAAGGCCCCGTCCGGACAGCCGCACACCGTCCGCGATCCGGGTGGTCCGGTGCCGGTCGCTGTTTCGCCGCGGCACCGGCGGGGATTGCGTGGAGCATGTTCCGAAGCCTGCTGCGCGGCGCGGCTGCGGGGGCCACCGCCCTGAGTGCCGTGGGCTATGCCGACATGGCTCTGCGAGGCCGGCCCGCCAGCAGTGTCCCAGGAAACCCTCGTGGACACCGTCACCAACCGGGTGGGGATTCCGCTCCCGGACTCCGCCGACCAGAACAACCGGCTCTCGGTCCGGCGGCGATCGCCGGGATCGCCGTGGGAGCCGGTACGGGCGCCGCCGTGTCGCCGGCCCACCGAGCCGGGCCCGGCTGCCCGGCCGGCTGGGCGGGGCGCTCCCCGGGGTGCTGGCCATGGTCGCCGCCGACGCGCCCCTCGCCGGCTTCGGGATCAGCGATCCCCGTACCTGGTCGGCCGCCGACCGGACCTCGGACGTGATGCCGCACCTCGTCCACGGCCTGGTCACCTACGGCCTGCCGGCCGCAAGGGACCAGCCGCCCTGACCGTCGCCGCTCATCCGGCCCGCCCGTGCGAGTTCGCCGTTTCCACCCGTTGATCAGGCAGGTAGGCGCCTTTTGATACGGGTTCCCGCTGATGCATGCTGGAGGAGCGGCTCGCCCCGATCCCAGAGGTGTGGCCTGTGGTGCGACCGAACCGGAGGAGACAGGCCATGAGCAACGATCAACAGAAGGCGCTGCTGGCGGGCGGGTGCTTCTGGGGCATGCAGGATCTGATCCGGACGCTCCCCGGCGTCCTCGGCACACGCGTGGGATACAGCGGCGGCGACACTCCGAATGCGACGTACCGCAACCACGGAAACCACGCCGAGGCGATCGAGATCGTCTTCGACCCCGCGGTGACCGACTACCGCACGATCCTCGAGTACTTCTTCCAGATTCACGACCCGACCACGAAGGACCGGCAGGGCGGCGACATAGGCGCCGACTACCGCTCCGCCATCTTCTACGTCGACGACGAGCAGAAGCGCGTCGCCGAAGACACCATCGCCGATGTCGAGGCTTCCGGCCTGTGGCCCGGAAACGTGGTCACCGAGGTCGCGCCGGCCGGTGCGTTCTGGGAGGCCGAACCGGAGCACCAGGACTATCTGCAGAAGTATCCGGAGGGGTACACCTGCCACTTCCCGCGGCCGAACTGGCAACTGCCGAAGCGCGCGGAGATCTAGGGCTTGTCGTCACAGGCAGGCCGCGTGCCGTGGCCTGCGTCGTCGAAATCGGCGGTACCGCGTCAACAGCATCTCTCCGCGTCCGAAGCCCGACGGTTCGGGCCGAGCGGAGGCGACTTCGGGCGCCGGGACACGGACGTCACTCAGCCCGACGCCTCCGAGTCGGCCGTCCCTGGCGGAGGGTCAGCCGGCCGGTTCAGCAGATAGCCGGCGACCGTGTTGGCCACTGCCACCAGGGGTACGGCGACGACAGCGCCGCCGATGCCGGCCACCAGCCCTCCGCCGGCCACCGAGAAGATCACCGCCAGCGGGTGCACGCGGACGGCGCGGCCGAGGATGAACGGCTGGAGGATGTGCCCTTCGAGCTGCTGTACGCCGAGCACGATGAGCAGGACCAGCAGCGCGGTGAACACGCCGTTGGCGACGAAGGCGACGACCACGGCCAGCAGTCCCGAGACGACCGCGCCCACCAGGGGGATGAACGCGCCGGCGAAGACGACGACGGCGAGTGGCAGGGCCAGCGGCACACCGAGGATGTAGATGCCCAGGCCGATGCAGACGGCGTCGATGAGGGCGACGATGAGCGTGCCGTGGACGTACGCGGTGAGGGTGTCCCACGCACGGGGACCGGCGCCGGCGAGTGCGGGGCGGGCGGCAGCCGGAGCGAGCTTGAGACTCCATTGCCAGATGCGCGGCCCGTCGTAGAGCAGGAACAGTGTGGAGAACAGGGCCAGCAGGCAGCCGGTGACCAGTTCCAGGACGACGGTCACACCGTGCAGGCCCGCGTCGGTCAGCTGTTCCCTGCTGGAGCCGAATCCGTCCCGCAGCATCCGGGTGAACTCGTCGATCTGCGCTTCCGTGACATGGAAAGGGCTGTTGAGCAGCCAGCGTTTGGCGTCGTCGATGCCGTCCTCGAGGCGGTCGGTGAGCTCGGCCAGATTGGTCACGACCTGCCAGATGACGAACCATCCGACGAGCCCCAGAAGGGCGAAGCCGAGGAGTGCCGTCATGACCGTGGCAGGCCCCTGCGGCACCCCGTGCCGGTGGAGGCGGGCCACGGTGGAGTGGAGAAGCGCGGTGATGAGGAGGGAAGCCACGAAGGCGAGCACGAGCACGCGTACAGCGCTGATCGCCTGCACCAGCACCCAGAGCGTGGCCGCGATGACGAGGAGACGCCACCCGGCTTCCGCGGCGACGCGAACGCCCCACGGGACGGCTGCGGCCGGTTGCGGCCGGGCACCGGTGGGAGGCACGGGGGCCCGGGGCGGCGAGGCCGGTTCAAGAGCGCCGGCGGACTGCCCGGAGGCAGCCGGACGGTCCGAGCCGTGCTTCTCGGTGCGGTGGCGCTTCAGGTTCAGCCACTTCTCACGTCGCACGTCCGCACCTCTCCCTCCGTCGTCCTGCGTTCAGCGGGCGCGCGTCTTCGCGATTCCGCCGGCCGGCTTCGCCGCGGCGAAGGGCGGGACGTCGGGCGCGGTCGGCCGGCTGAAGGTGTCGGTGCGGCGGTCGGCCGCTGCGGCGAACCACTGGGCGCACCCCTCGTCGTCCCACCCCGGGCCGCGGCCGATGTCCTTCGCGCGGGAGGCGCTGAACGCGTCGAGTCCCGCACAGCCGCTGCGGACACGGGGGTTGGGGCTCTCGGAGCAGACCGTCGCGGCCTCCTGCTCGGTTTCCCGGTACGCCCTCGGCGGAGGGGCCGGGAACTCCTGCGGCGTACGGACCCGCAACAGGGCCTTCGGCATCTCGGCCGCGTGGGTCCACCCCGTGTGGACGAAGGAGAGCTGTCCGCACAGCTTCCCCACCCTTGTGTCGTACGTCCACGCACCGACCGGACGCTGCTGAAGCCGTCGCGTCAGCCGCGTCATCGTGGCGCGGTTCGCCTCGGCGCTGCCCGCGGAGAACGCGCGGCGAGCAGTCGGCGCCCGCCCGCACAGTTCGAGGAACTGCCCGACACTTTCGGCCGCACCGAGATCCGAGCCCATGCGCGGCGCGGTGGCCAGGCGGGGTCCGCTGTTCATGGCGTCGTCCACGTGGTTGCGCGGGTCGACATCCTGGTCCAGGAGCGGGCCGCGCCACGCACGCGGCATCGACGGCCGGATACCGGGCCTGGCATCAGATCTCCTCCGCCGTCCGTGTGCCGGGCCGCCGTCGCCGGGGGCCGGTGGTCTGGACTCACCTCACCATCGCCGGGGGCAGGGCAGCACCCGTTGCGCACCCGAACGCGGTACGGCCCAGGGACGCCCCGGCTCCCGGCCGGCCGTCGATGTGCGCGGCGGGACGCGGGGGCGAAGATTGTAGGGAGCGGAGATCGCGAGGTGCGGACACCGGTCGCGTCGTACGAGTCGAGGAGCCGCCCATGTCGTCCGGTCCGACAGGCGAACAGTGGGAGATACGCCGGGACGGCCAACGGGCCGTGGTGGTCCAGCTCGGCGCGGCCCTGCGCCACTACGAGGCGGGCGGCAGGCCGGTGCTGGACGGCTTCGGCGCGGACGAGCCGATCAGCGGCGGGCGGGGGCAGATCCTCGTCCCCTGGCCCAACCGGGTGGGGGACGGGCGCTACCGCTTCGGCGGCGGCGATCTGCAACTGCCGCTCACCGAACCGGAGAAGCACAACGCGATCCACGGCCTGCTCCGCTGGAGCCCGTGGCGGCTGCTCGCCCACGCCGAGGACTCGGTGACGGCCGGCACGACCGTCTTTCCCCAACCGGGATATCCCTTCCGGCTGGACGTCGTCGCCGAGTACCGGCTCGGGCCCGGGGGACTCGACACCACCGTCTCCGCCACCAACACGGGCAGTGTCCCCGCTCCCTACGGCGTGGGGCAGCACCCGTACCTGACGGTCGGCACCGACCGGGTGGACGACGTCCTGCTGACCGTCCCCGCCCGGTACCGGCTGCGCAGCGACGAGAACGGGCTGCCCGTCGGCCGCGAAAGCGTCGACGGCACGGAATACGACTTCCGCACCGCCCGCCCCATCGGCGGCGCGCAGCTGGACACCGCCTTCACCGGGCTGGAGCGTGACCCGGCGGGCCGCGCCGTCGTACGGCTCGCGCACCCCACCGGGCGGCACGGTGTCGACCTCTGGCTCGGCGACGGCACGCGGTATGTGCAGGTCTACACGGGTGACACGCTCGACGAGTCCCACCGGCGCCGCGGCATCGCCGTGGAGGCCATGTCCTGTCCGGCGGACGCCTTCCGCAGCGGCACCGATCTCACCGTCCTGGAGCCGGGGGACGGTCATGTGCTGCGGTGGGGCCTGAGCCCTTGGGGGGCGGGATGACCTCACCTCCGCCGCCGGCCGGGGAGCGGATGACCGGGGACGCGTTCCGGTTGCTGTACACGCGGCTGCGCGAGGGGACGCGAACGGCCGATCCCCGCGGGGCGCTGCGCCATCTGACGCCCGAGCGGGTCGTGGCGGCCGCCGCCCGGGTGCGGCTCGGCCGTACGGTCTCGCTTGCCGCCCCGGTGGACACGCACCCCGGCCCGGACAACCCCGAACCGGCGGAACACCGGATGCTGGGGCCGGCCGCCGGTGAGGCGGGGGCGAAGGGGCTGCACTTCGCCCTGGACCGTATCGCCATGAACGTCCACGGGGACGCGACCAGCCATCTCGACGCCCTCTGCCATGTCCTGTACGACGGCGAGCTGTACGACGGGGTGCCCGCGAGCACCGTGACGGCCGAGGGGGCACGTGCGCTCTCCGTGGATCTGGTCGCGGAGGGGATCGTCGGCCGCGGGGTGCTGCTGGACATTCCCCGGCTGCGTGGCGTGCCCTGGCTGGAGCCAGGTGACTGGGTGACCCCGGACGATCTGACGGCGGCCGAGGCGGCCCAGAGCGTCCGGGTCTCTGCCGGTGATCTGCTGTTCGTACGCGTGGGGCACCGCCGGCGCCGCGACGAACTCGGCCCGTGGGACGTGGCCGGGGCGCGGGCCGGACTGCACCCGGACGCCGTGGCGTTCCTCGCCGAGCGGCAGGTCTCGGTCCTCGGCGGGGACGGCAACAACGACACCGCGCCGAGCGTGGTGGCGGACGTCGCCTTCCCGGTGCATGTGCTGGCCATCCACGCCATGGGGGTGCACCTGATGGACTACCTCCAGTTCGAGGAGCTGGCCCCGGCCTGCGCCGACGCGGGCCGCTGGGACTTTCTGTGCACGGTCGCGCCGCTGCGGGTGCCGGGGGCGACGGGCTCGCCCGTGAACCCGATCGCCGTGCTGTGACCGGGCGGGTGGCGGACCCGCGTCCGGTCGCAGCCCATCCGGAGGGCGGCTACGTTCGAAGGGGCGGGGCGACAGGTCTCCCGGGTGGGACAGCAGGTCTCCGCAGCGCGGAGTGACAGGTCCTGGCGGCGCCAGGGCAGGGCCGCGAGCGCAAGGACGGTGGTCGCGTGGGCGACTTCCCCCACTACGACGTCATCATCATCGGCACCGGCGCCGGCGGCGGCACCCTCGCCCACCGGCTCGCCCCTTCCGGCAAGCGGGTCCTCCTCGTCGAACGCGGCGGCCATCTGCCGCGTGAACGGGACAACTGGGACTCCACCGCCGTGTTCGTGAAGGGCAAGTACCGGGCCCCCGAGTTCTGGCTCGACCGGCACGGCGTCGAATTTCCGCCCGAGGTCAACTACTACGTCGGCGGGAACACCAAGTTCTTCGGCGCCGCGCTGTTCCGGCTGCGGCCCGAGGACTTCGGGGAGACCCGTCACCACGGCGGCCTCTCGCCCGCCTGGCCGCTCCGGTACGAGGACCTGGAGCCGTACTACACCGAGGCCGAGCACCTCTATCTCGTGCACGGGCAGCACGGGGAGGACCCGACGGAAGGGGCGGTGAGCGCGCAGTACGCCCACCCGCCGGTGGAACACGAGCCGCGTATCCAGAAGTTGAGCGACGACCTGGAGAAGCGCGGCCTGCATCCGTTCCATCTGCCCATCGGCGTCAACCTCAGCCAGGACGGCAGCGGCGCGGCCACACACGCGAGCGTCTGCATCCGGTGCGACCGGGTGGACGGCTTTCCGTGCCTGGTGCGAGGGAAGTCCGACGCCGAGGTGATCTGTGTGGAGCCGGCGCTGCGGCACCCCAACGTCGAGATGATCACCAACACCCGGGTGGTCCGGCTGGAGACCGATACGACCGGACGCAGCGTGAACGGGGTCGTCGGCCGGCTGGCAGACGGCTCGGAGGTCCGCCTCACGGCGGACGTCGTGGTCGTCTCCTGCGGGGCGGTCAACTCCGCCGCCCTGCTGCTGGCCTCGGCCGACGACCGCCACCCCGCGGGTCTCGCCAACAGCTCCGACGTGGTCGGCCGCTTCTACATGCGGCACAACAACCTGGCGCTGATGGCCGTCTCGAAGGAACCCAACGACACCCGGCTCCAGAAGACCCTCGCCCTGCACGACTGGTACTTCGGCGCCGACGACTGGGACTTCCCGCTGGGCGGCATCCAGATGCTCGGCAAGTCGGACGCCGAGCAGATCCACGGCGAAGCGCCGAGGTGGGCGGGCGCCGTGGCTCCCGACCTGCCGTTCGAGGTCCTGGCGCACCACGCCGTCGACTTCTGGCTGTGCGGCGAGGACCTCCCGCTGCCCGGCAACCGGGTCACCCTGGACGGCGACGCCCGTATCCGCCTGGCCCTCGACGAGACGAACAACACCGAGGGACTGAAGCGACTGCGGCACAAACTCCAGGGAATGCTCGGCCACTTGGGCATGCATGAACACCAACTGCTGTCCCACAGCATCTATCTCCACAAAGGCATGCCGATCGGCGCCACCGCACATCAGGCGGGCACCGTGCGTTTCGGCACCGACCCCGCCGCTTCCGCCCTCGACGTCAACTGCAAGGCCCACGACCTCGACAACCTCTACGTCGTCGACACGAGCTTCTTCCCGAGCATCGGCGCGGTGAACCCGTCGCTGACGGCCATCGCCAACGCCCTGCGGGTCGGTGACCACCTCGTGGAGCGGCTGAGCTGAGGGGCAGCGGCGTTGGTCCGCCCGGGCGAAGATGCTCCGCCAGGCGGACCAACCCCAGCTCGCCGAACGGGCCGCCCACCGCCGCCGGTGATTGCGTGACCCCGCCCCAGCCGGGTGGACCGGGGCGCCGCAGCGAGGAGGCAGGGCATCATGAGTTCCAGCGAGGGCGCACCTCAGGGGGTCATTCCGGAGCGCCTGCTCAAGGGCCAGAAAGCACTGGTCACGGGCGCCAATTCGGGCATCGGGAAAGCCACGGCCATCGGACTGGCCCGGGCCGGCGCGGACGTGGTCGTGAACTATGTGAGCGGCGCCGACGCCGCGCAGGACGTGGTCGACGAGATCACGGGGTTCGGGGGCCGGGCGGCCGCCTACGTGGCGGACGTCTCACAGGAGGACCAGGTCGTCGCCATGATGGACCGCATGGTCCAGGAGTTCGGGACGATCGACATCCTCGTCGCCAATGCCGGCTTGCAGCGCGACGCGCGCATCACCGACATGACCCTGGCGCAGTGGCAGAAGGTGATCGACGTCAACCTGACCGGTCAGTTCCTGTGCGCCCGCGAGGCGACCAGGGAGTTCCGGCGGCGCGGTGTCGTCCCCGAGGTCTCCCGGTCGGCCGGCAAGATCATCTGCATGAGCTCCGTGCACCAGCTCATCCCCTGGGCAGGCCACATCAACTATGCCTCGTCCAAGGGCGGGGTGCAGATGATGATGGCGACCCTGGCCCAGGAGCTGGCCCCGGAGAAGATCCGGGTGAACGCGGTCGCCCCCGGCGCCATCCAGACCCCGATCAACCGCGACGCCTGGGAGACGCCCGAGGCCCGCGAGGAACTGCTGAAGCTCATTCCGTACGGCCGCATCGGCGAACCCGGGGACATCGCCCAAGCCGTCGTCGGCCTCGTCTCCGACCTCATGGACTACGTGGTCGGCACGACCCTCTACGTCGACGGCGGAATGACCCTCTTCCCCGGCTTCGCCACCGGCGGCTGACCTTCCCTCACGTCCTGACGGCGAAGGCTCCGTCGCCCGCGTGGCTTCCCGCCTCGTCACGTCCCGTTTCCGCGGCCCTGGTTGAGGGTCGCGTCCAGGGTGATGGCCGCGTCGATGAGTGCGAGATGGGTGAAAGCCTGGGGGAAGTTACCCAGCTGTTGCCCCGTCAGGTCGATCTCCTCGGAGTACAGCCCGAGGTGGTTGGCGTACGTGAGCATCTTCTCCAGGACCAGCCTGGCCTGATCGGTCCGCCCGGCCCGGGCCAGCGCGTCGACGTACATGAACGTGCAGAGGGAGAACGTCCCTTCGGCGCCCTGCAGTCCGTCGGGCGAGGCCTCCGGGTTGTAGCGGTAGACCAGGCTGTCGGTGACCAGCTCGCGGTCCATCGCGTTCAGCGTGGACTGCCACATCGGGTCGTCGGGCGTGATGAAGCCGACCGTCGGCATCCGCAGCAGCGACGAGTCCAGCACATCGCTTCCGTAGTGCTGGACGAACGCCTTGCGCTCGGGGTCCCACCCCTTGGCCATGATCTGCTCGTAGATCGTGTCGCGTTCGGTGATCCAGCGACTGCGGGCAGCCGGACGGCCGTTCGCGGCGGCGATCCGCAGCGCGCGGTCGAAGGCGACCCACGACATGACCCTGCTGTAGGTGAAGTTCTCCCGGCCGCCGCGGGTCTCCCACAGTCCTTCGTCGGCCTGGTCCCAGTGGTCGACCAGCCAGTCGACGAGTGTGTGCAGCGAGGTCCAGCCGCTGTTGTCGAGCTGGATGCCGTGCTGGTGCGCGAAGTAGATGCTGTCCAGTGCCTCCCCGTAAATGTCCAGCTGGAGTTGGTTCGCGGCCCCGTTGCCGATGCGGACGGGAGCGGAGCCGCGGTAGCCCTCCCAGTGGCCGAGGGTCTCCTCGACCAGGTCGGAGGAGCCGTCGACCCTGTACATGATGTTCAGCGGGCCGGTGTCGCCGCCCGCCTTCTCCCGTACGCGGTCGCGCAGCCAGCTGATGAAGGACATCGCCTCTTCCTTGAAGCCCAGGCCGAGCAGGGCGTACACGGAGAAGGAGGCGTCGCGGATCCACGTGAACCGGTAGTCCCAGTTGCGTTCGCCGCCCAGTTGTTCGGGCAAACCGGCGGTCGGGGCGGCGACGAGCGCCCCACTCGGCGCGTATGTCATCAGCTTCAGCGTCACGGCCGAGCGTTCCACGGCCTCGCGCCAGCGTCCCGAGTAGCGGGACTGCCCCAGCCACCTCCGCCAGTAGCGGACCGTCTGGTCGAAGAGATCCTCGAACTCACCGAGGCGGATCTCGCGTGGGGGCCCCTCCGGCGCCGACTCCATCAGCACGCCTCGCTGCTGTCCCGCTTCAAGCGCGAGCCTGAAGCGCAGGTCCCTGTCACCCGACAGCGAGGTCAGCAGCCGGTCGTCATTCGGCTCGCGGACGGCGTGCACGGCGAGTTGCAGCTCTTCCGAGGTGAACATGGCGCCACGCTGCGAGATGTGCAGCTCATGGGGCTTGCGGCCGTAGTCGAACCGCGGCGCGATCTCCACATCGAAGGTCATGGAACCGCGTACACACCGCAGCATGCGGACGATCCGATGGCGGTCGGTGGCCTCCGTCCCGGTCACCGGCATGAAGTCGATCACCTCACCCGCACCGGCCTCGGTCATGAAACGGGTCACGAGAAGCGCGGTGTCGGGCAGATACAACTGCTTGGTCGCGTAGTTGTCCACGGCCGGCTTGACCGTGAAATGCCCGCCCTTTTTCCGGTCCAGCAGCGAGCCGAAGATACTGGGGGAATCGAAACGCGGACAGCAGAACCAGTCGATCGTCCCGTCGGTCGTCACGAGCGCCGCGGTCTGGAGATCTCCGATCAGCCCGTGATTCTCGATCAGCGGGTATTCGTCCATGACGAGCCCCTTTCGGACCGGGCCCGCCCGATGGCCTTTTCGCCGTCCATGACCCCGCGAATGGGATGAGGCTGCGCCGACCGCGCCGGGGTGGGTGCCCTTTGCCAGCTTAAGCACGGACCCCTTGGGCAGTCCTGCCGAGCGGTGCGGCGCCCGGCCGCGGGTCCTCTGAGTCGTGCCCGCCGAGCGCGTCGTTTCTGCTGTCGCGCCGCTGTGCCGGCTGTGCCCGTCGTTTCTGCTGCTGAGCCTGCCGTGCCCGCTGTGCTCGCGGTTTCTGCTGCTGCGCCCGCCCGCGCGCGGACTTACCGTGGTGCGGAAGGCTGTGCCGAGCCGGAATGGAGGGTGCGCCGTGCCGTACCGCCGAGCAGCGGCTCCCGCGATGTGCGCGATTCCCGCGATGTGCGCGGCTCCCGCGACTTTCACGAGGGGAAAGGCCTGTCCGTGCGGCGCATGACGTCCTGGGCATCCGTGTTCCGGCTGCGTCAGTACGTGAAGGCCAGTCTGTGGATCCTGCCCCTTTTCGGTATCGTGCTCGGTGTCCTTCTCGCCGAATGCGCCATTGTCGCGGACGGAGTGGACTGGCCGCCGGGCGGCTGGCGGTACTCCGCGACCACGGCGAGCGGAGTGCTCAGCTCCATTGTCGGGGCGATGGTGGCGCTGCTCGGATTCGTGGTGACCATCGGTGTTCTCGTCGTACAGCAGGCGACCGGAACTCTTTCCCCGCGGTATATGCGCCTGTGGTACCGGGACCGACTGCAGAAAGTCGTGCTCGCCACCTTCACCGGGACGTTCGCGTTCGCTTTCTCCCTGCTCCGCAGGATCGAGACGGACGCCGTGCCGGACCTCGGAATCAGCTTCGCCGGTGCGGCAGTTGCCGTCAGCCTGCTGCTCCTGCTCGTCTATCTCAACCGTTTCACCCACAACCTCAGGCCCGTGGCCATCGCTCAGATGGTCGGGACGATGGGGGCGGACGTCTTCTCGCACGGTGCCGAGACGGTCCGGGGCGCCGCGCCCGGGGCCGGTGAACGCGTGCCGTCCGGCGCCCCGGTCGCGGTTGTCCGCGCCGAACGCGGCGGAGCCATCCAGGCGTTCAATGTGACCGCGCTCGTGGCGGAGGCGGTGCGCCACGACTGCTGCCTCGTCGTGACCCATCTGATCGGCGACTTCGTACCGGCCGGCACTGTCCTCGTCGAGGTCCACGGCGGTACATCGGCGCCCGACGCGGCACGGGTGTCCGGCCTCGTCGCGCTCGGGCCCGAGCGCACCATCGAGCAGGACCCCGCCTTCGCCCTGCGCATTCTCGTCGACATCGCCATCCGGGCGCTCTCCCCGGCGGTGAACGACCCGACGACCGCGGTGCAGGTGATGAACTACATCGAGTCCTTCCTCCAGTTGGCCGGTGGCGAGCCGCTCCACGGCCGGTACGTCCTGGCCGACGGCCACGGCCGGCCACGGCTCGTGCTGCCGGGGCGGGACTGGGACGACTACGTGCAGCTGGGCCTCTGCGAGATTCGCGAGTACGGGGTGCATTCCGTGCAGGTCTGCCGTCGGCTCCGGGCGCTCCTCGCGTGCCTGCTGGACACACTGCCGGCCGCACGCCGTCCCGCTCTGCGGGTCCAGTCCGAGCTGCTCCGGGAAGCCGTCGAGCAGGTGTTCACGGACCCGGCCCGCCGGGCCTTCGCGCAAGTCGCCGACCGCCAGGGCATCGGCGGGCGGTACGGGTCCCCGGGGCGGGCGCCGGGGACAGCGGCGGGGGAGGTACCGGGGGCCTGAGGCGTGGTGCGTGTTCTCATCAGGCCTCGACGGGCCGCCGTGTGCAGCCTCGCTCACGGTGGGTGACGAGGTTGTCGCCGAGGGCCCGGGCCGCCCGGGACGGGGGTCGGGTACCGTTGACGGTTGCGAAGGGGAGTAGCCCCGCGAACCGGTCGTCGACACACTGGAGCCCCCGGGCTCCCGGTGGCCGGGCCTGCGGATGACGCGGGCGGGCGAGACCTTCGGTCAGGTATGACGTGCCCGCGCCCTGCGGGTTCGCCGTCGTGCCGGGCCGAGCGGTCCTCCGTCGCCTCTGGCGCTTCGCGAAGACCGGGGCCCGGCTCTCACAGAAAGCCACCCGGAATGAGCCTCGACCCTCTGGCGATCGTCACCGCCTTCGGTCTGATCTTCCTCGCGGAACTGCCCGACAAGACGATGTTCGCCTCCCTGGCGATGGGCACGCGGATGCGTCCCCTCTACGTCTGGTTCGGCACATCGAGCGCTTTCCTCGTGCACGTCGCGATCGCGGTCGGAGCGGGCAGCCTGATCGGGCTTCTGCCCGACTGGATCGTCAAGCTCGTCTCCGCTCTGCTCTTCGCCTTCGGAGCGTTCATGCTGCTGCGCGGCGGGGCCGGGGACGACGAGGAGGACGCCGGGGGCAAGACCGTGACCGGCTTCTGGCCCGTCTACTCCACCGCGTTCATGGCGGTGTTCATCAGCGAGTGGGGCGACCTCACCCAGATCACCACCGCCAACCTCGCCGCCAGTAACGGCACGTGGTCCACCGCCATCGGTTCCGCCGCCGCCCTCATGTCCGTCTCCGCCCTGGCACTGCTCGCGGGGCGCTTCATCGCCAAACGCGTTCCGCTCAAGACCGTGCAGCGCATCGGCGGCCTGTGCATGCTCGGCCTTGCGATCTGGTCCGTGACCGAGATCTTCACCAGCTGACACGGCCCGGCCCGGCGGGCACGCCCAGCCCGGCCGCAGCCGCCCCGGTGGCATCAGCACATGCGCCCCGTTGCGGCCGAATGTATGAAGGAAGGGCAGGCGGGGGGATCGGGCCGAAGCGCTCATCCCCGCCCTGGGCGGTCCGCGGGGCACGCAGAGGGGGGTACCGGAGGGAGAGGCATCTCATGGCCCGAACCAGAACAAGTCCGCAGTCGAAAACGCCGTTCTTCTCGCGGCCCGCCGTCCGCCGCCTCCTGCCGTTCGTCCTGATCACCGCGATCGCCCTGATCTTCATCTTCGAGAACCGCACGAGCGTCAGGATCCGCCTGCTGATCCCCGAGGTGACCATGCCGCTGTGGGGCGCCCTGCTGATCGCATGGGGCCTCGGGATGCTCGCCTGCCTCTTCACGGTGCGCCGGCGGACGTCCCGGCGAACGATGTGACGTACGTCCCGGCGAGCGATGTGACGCGATGCCGAACCCTCGCCGGGGCCGGGGCTCGCGGGCCGGGTGTCAGAGGTCGCGGTGGACCTTGGAGTTGGAGGCCTGGGCGCGGGGGCGGACCACCAGAAGGTCGATATTGACGTGGGAGGGGCGGGTGACCGCCCAGGTGATCGTGTCGGCCACGTCGTCCGCCGTCAGGGGTTCGGCCACACCCGCGTAGACCTTGGCGGCCTTCTCCGTGTCGCCGCGGAAGCGGGTCGTCGCGAACTCCTCGGTCCTGACCATCCCGGGCGCCACCTCGATCACACGGACCGGGGTGCCGACGATCTCCAGGCGGAGGGTCTCGGCGAGGACGTGCTCGCCGTGCTTGGCGGCCACGTAGCCCGCACCCCCCTCGTACGTGGAGAGACCGGCGGTGGAGGACAGGATCACGACCGTGCCGTCGCCGCTCTCGGTCAAAGCCGGCAGCAGGGCCTGGGTCGTGTGCAGCGTGCCGATGACGTTGACCTCGAACATCTGCCGCCAGTCGGCGGGGTCCCCGGTGGCGACCGGGTCCGCGCCGAGCGCGCCGCCCGCGTTGTTGACCAGGACGTCGCAGCGGTCGAGGCTCGCGGCGAAGGCGTCGACGGCCGGGCGGTCGGTCACGTCGAGGGCGTACGCCGTGGCCCGGTGACCCGCCGTGACAAGCTCCGCGGCGAGTGCCTCGATGCGGTCCTTGCGGCGGGCGGTGAGGACGACGTGATACCCCGCGGAGGCGAGTCCGCGGGCGGTCGCGGCGCCGATGCCACTGCTGGCTCCGGTGATGACGGCGACGGGGTTGCCGGCGGCGGTCATGTCCAACTCCTCGCGCATGTGATCGGTACGCGGCCCAGGATAGGCCGCCGCCGGTTCAGCGGCCGCGGGGTGCGTACATGATCAGCGCCATGCCGGCGAGGCACACCAGTGCGCCGACAACGTCCCAGCGGTCGGGGCGGTAACCGTCGGCGACCACGCCCCAGGCGAGGGAACCGGCGACGAACACACCGCCGTACGCGGCGAGGATCCTGCCGAACTCGCCGTCCGGCTGAAGTGTCGCGACCACGCCGTACGCACCGAGTGCGATGACCCCTGCCCCGATCCAGAGCCAGCCGCGGTGCTCCCTGAGGCCCTGCCAGACCAGCCAGGCGCCGCCGATCTCGAACAGCGCGGCGACGACGAACAGGAGGACCGAGCGGGCGACGAGCATGGGCACAGCGTGCCACGGGCGCCACTGGGACGCGCCGGGACTGATGGGCAATCAGTTATATAGGCACACAAAAGGTATCTTCGGGATATGTGTGTGATGCGCAAGGTGCTGCTCGCGGTGTCCGCGGCTGTCGTACTGGTGATCGGCATGGGCGGGGCGAGCGCCGGTGCCCGGGTGATCGCGCCCGAGGCGGACGTGGCGCACCACGGCCATGTCTCGCTGACCGGCGGGCGGCTGGGGATCGCGCTGGTGTCCCAGAGCCATGGTCCGGCGAGTCTGGACAATGCCACCGTGAAGCTCACGTTCTCGGTGCCGCTGGCGGGCGCCCAGGTACTGCCGGAGCGGTGCCTGTGGGGATCCGACCGGGTCGTGCTGTGTGCGGCCGGACCGCTGCGGGCCGGCGGCACGGGGCGGACCGTCGCGCTCGACCTGCGGACGCTGGGCGTCCCGGACGAGGTCGTGGTGAGGGTCGGCACCCACTGGAACGGCGGCGCGACCGACCGGAATGCGGCCAACAACGAGCACGAGGTGCTGGTGCCGTCCACCGGAGACCCGTACGTCTTCTGAGGCCGGGTCCACGGCGGCGGGTTCGGTCCGGGCGGGTGGATCCGGGTCCGCGTCGGTGGGTCCGGTCCGGGGCGGTGAGCCTCGGACCTCGCGAGTGGGTCCGGTCCGGGCCGGTGGCTTGGGGCCACGGCGGTAGGTCCCGTCCGGGCGGGTGGATCCGGGTCCGCGTCGGTGGGTCTGAACCGTGCCGGTGAGCTCTGGTCCACACTGGTCCCGTGATTGTCGAACGCGCGTACGCCCACCTCGCCTCCTGCGACGAGGACGCCTGGCCCTGGTCGGTGCCCTGCGTCCGGCAACTGCTCGACGAAGGGCTGCGCTTCACCGCGCCGGTGACCTTTCTGGTCGGTGAGAACGGCTCGGGCAAGTCGACCCTGGTCGAGGCCCTGGCGGAGGGCTTCGGCCTGGACTCCTACGGCGGGTCCCACGACTGGCGCTACTCCTCCGCCCGTGGCAAGTCGGCCCTCGGTGAACGTGTGCGCTTCGACGCCGCCCCGCGCGGACGCCGCATGGTCACCAGCTGGTCCGCCCGCAAAGGATTCTTCCTGCGGGCGGAGACGGCGCTGGACGCCCTGGACCGGGAAGGCTTCGCGCCGGACTTCGTCAGCCACGGTGAGGGCTTCCTCGCCGCGTTCCGCGGGAAGTTCCTCCAGGCGGGGCTCTATGTGATGGACGAGCCGGAGGCGGCACTCTCCTTCTCCTCCTGCCTCGAACTGATCGGACACATCGACCGGTTGACCAAGGAGGGTGGCCAAATCATCTGTGCCACGCACTCCCCGCTGCTGACCGCTCTGCCCGGCGCGGACATCGTGGAGGTGGGTGAGCACGGCATGCGCCGGGTCGCCTGGCGGGAACTCGGTGTCGTCGACCATTGGCGCCGCTACCTCGCCGACCCGCAGGCCTACCTGCGCCACATTCTCGAGACGTAGGCGCGGAATACTCCCAGGGGCAGGGGCAGGGGCAGGGGCAGGGGCAGGGGCCGGTCCGAGCCGGGAGGGCCGCTCGGTCGGGCGCACCTCGGTCGGCACTCCGCTCATCCGCCGTCCTCCGCCCAGGCGATGTACCCGTCGGGACGGATCAGGAGGGAATCTCCGCGGCCCGACACCCAGTGGGCCCGGACCACGCTCCCCGAAACAGTGGGTATGCCCCGCGGGCCCCTCGCGTCGCCAGAAGCGCCGGTGTCGGGGGTGACGAGCACGAACTCGCCCTTGCGCAGCAGCTCGTAGAGCCGACCCTCGCCGAGCTCCAGGTCCGGGGCACGCGTGCCGGTGAGACGGTGGACTCCGCGCGGTCTGTCGTACGCGATGCCGATGCCGGAGATCATGCCCATGGCCTTGGCGGCGGCCGGGCGGGTGGCGCTCACGAAGCGGGAGAGCAGGGAGCGGACCGCACGCCGCAGTGGGGTGTGGGCCATGGCGAGGCGGACGATGCCGCCGCTGGAACGCAGCACCATCGCGCCGACGGGGTGCCGCTCCGAGTGGTAGCTGTCGAGCAGTGCTTCGGGGGCGGGGGGCTGGCCCTTGAGGACGGACGCCAGCTTCCACGAGAGGTTGGCCGCGTCCTGGAGGCCGGTGTTCATCCCCTGGCCGCCGGCGGGGGAGTGGACGTGTGCCGCGTCGCCCGCGAGGAAGACCCGGCCCACGCGATAGGAGGGGACCTGGCGTTCGTCGCTGTGGAAACGAGAGATCCAGCGGGCGTCGTGCATCCCGTGGTCCGTGCCGAGGGCGAGGCGGGCGATCTCGCGCACCTCGTCGAGGTCGACGGGCTCGCTGTCCGGCACCTGGCGCGACCGGTTCCACCCCATGACGCGGTACCAGCCGTCCCCGAAGGGGGCGATGAAGGCGAAGGCGTCCCCCACGCCGTTCACCGTGAGCAGGCCCTCGGGCTCCTCGGTGAGCCGGACGTCCGCGAGGACGATGGAGCGGATGACGGAATCGCCGGGGAACGGCAGGTCCAGTGCCGAGCGCACCGCGCTGCGCACACCGTCGGCGCCGACGAGGTAGCGGGCGCGCACGGTGGTCCGCGCTCCGTCGCCGCCTCGGACCTCTGCCGTCACGGAGTCGCCGGACTGCTTCAGGTCCAGCAGCTCCGTCCCGTACCGGAAGGTGACGCCCGCGGCACGCGCACGGCGCTCCAGCAGTCGTTCCACCTCGTACTGCGGGGTGATGAGCAGGAACGGGAAGCGGGACCGCAGCAGTGAGAGGTCGAGGGAGAGCCGGCGGAAGAGTCGGAGCTCGGTGATGGGGGTGCCCGTCGTGATGAGCTCGTCGGCGAGGTCCCTCGCGTCCAGCTGCTCCAGCGTGCGGGCATGGACGCCGAAGGCCCGCGTCATGTTGCTCGTCTCGTGGGGACGGCGCTCGATCAAGGTCACCGAGATGCCCGCAGCGGCGAGGTCTCCCGCGAGCAGCATGCCGGTGGGACCGGCCCCCACGACCAGGACATCGGCGGTCACGCTCTCCGCGGTCACGGCATGGGTGGTCATGGCATCGGTGGTGCTGCCCGCTTCCTGTGCGGCCTTGTCGTTCATGGCGCCTCCTCAATGCCAACGCTTGTTGGTCAACGCTTGTTGGCAACGGTAGACCCGGAGGGCTGGCGTGTCAACACCCGTTGGCCTACAGTTGTTGGCATGACGACGGAAGCCCCCGGCCCCCCGCGCCGATCGGATGCCACAAGAGCCGCGATCCTCGAAGCCGCCCGCGAGCGCTTCGCGGAGGACGGATACGAGCGCGCCACCATCCGCGCCATCGCTCGCGACGCCGGGATCGACCCGTCGATGGTCATGCGGTACTACGGCAACAAGGAGGGGCTGTTCGCCGCGGCCTCCGAGTTCGACCTGCGGCTGCCGGGCCTGGGTGCCGTTCCCGACCGGCACATCGGCGCGGTCCTCGTCACCCACTTCCTCGACCGGTGGGAGCAGGACGACGTGCTGACCGCGCTGCTGCGGGCCGGCGTCACCAATACCGCGGCCTCGGAGCGCCTGCGCGAAATCTTCAAGGGGCAGATCGGACCTGTCGCCGTGGCGGTCTGCCCCGACCCGGCCGACGCTCCCCGCCGGGCCGCCCTCGTCGCCTCGCAGATACTGGGCATGGCCCTCGCCCGCTACGTGCTGCGCTTCCCACCCGCCGTGGAGATGTCCCGGGAGGAGGTGATCGCCTGGCTGGCCCCGACCGTCCAGCGCTACCTGACGGCGGAGCGGCCGTAGGCCTTTACCGGGGGCGCGCCACAGCGGCCCCGCATTCCCCGCCCCCACGACCGGGACCGAAGCCGGGGCCGGGGCCGGGCCCTACGGGTGAACTACGCCGGTGCGCCGCCGAATTCGCGGACCGCGTCGTCGACGATCGCCTCCAGCCGTGCGTGGTGCGCGCCCCTCCAGTACACCCGCCCGCACTCCAGGCACTGGGCGAACACGTCGTACGTGCGCTCGGTGCCCCGCTCCAGCCGGTCCTGGACCGCGTCCTTGTCGGCCGCGGTCAGCCGGCCGTTGCACGCGGTGCACCGTGTCCACGGTGCGAGCACGGGTGCGAACCGCTCCAGAACGTCGCGTAGTTGGTCGTCCGGCTTGTCGCTGTAGACGTAGGCACCGGCCCAGATCTCGCGGCGCCGCAGCAGTCCGCGGTCCCGGGAGAGCAGTACGCGCTTCTCCCGCGCGGACAGGGTCGCGAGCGCCGGGTCGCCGATGTCCTCGTTCTCGTACGACGCGTCCACGCCGAGCAGCCGCAGCCGCCGTGCCAGCGTGCCGAGGTGGACGTCCAGCAGGAAGCGCAGCGGGGCGCCGGGCACCTGTTGCGGTCGCTCGACGCCGAGCACCTCGACGCTCTCGCCCGCACTCGGAATGTGCGAGACAGCCACGACGCGGCCGTCGACCAGCAGCCGGCCGGCCTCCGTGAGCGGGACGCCGAGCGATTCGACGACATGGCCGAGTGTGAAGGAGCCGTCGGTGGCCAGGAGTGTCGTGCCCCGGCGGCGCTCCGGCGGTACGAAGAGGCGCAGCTCAGGGGCGACGCGCAGCTGGATTTCCGGTCCGTTCACGCGGCCAAGCATGTCATCGGGCGGCAGGGAAGGGGAGCGGGAAGCGTCCGGACAGGCCGAGGAGCCGACACCCGGACAGGCCTTCGAGCCCCGGCCCGCGGAAGGAGCGGAAATATCTTGAAAGCGCGGAAAGAGCCGTGCGCCGGGCCTCGCGGTCGCACCTCGCACGCCGCCCGGGTGGACAGGGACACGGACTCGGTCATGAGGCAGAGCCCCGCCCGGGCCTACGAGGCCGGCAGTGACTCCAGGTCGAGCCGCCAGTCGTTCGACCGCAGCGGATTGCCCGGCGGGTACTCGAAGTCGTACTCACCGAGCAACTCGAAACCGGCCTTCCGGCACACCCCGTTGGACGGCGCGTTCTCGACGGACGGGAAGGCGTGCAGATAACGGTGCTTGTGCTCGGCGCGAGCCGCCCGGGCCGCCGCGAGGGTGGCCGACGTGGCGATGCCGCGGCCCTGGAAACCGGGCAGGACGCTCCAGCCCGTCTCGTACACCTGCTGCCCCTGCCACTCGTGCTCCCAGAAGCCGACCGAGCCCGCCGCCTCCCCGGTCGCCTCGAGAACGACGCGGTACATCCTGCCCTTGCCGGTGCGGTCGGAACTCAGGTCCACATACCGCTTATGGCGCGTGACCAGCTGTTCATCGGATTCAGGACCGCCGAGGTGGTCCATCATCTCCGGGACGTTCGCCGCGCGCAGCAGCTCGAAGTCGCCCGCCGACCATGGCTCGATACGTACCGCCGATGCTTTGATCTCCATGGCACGCACTGTAGGAGGCAGGTCCGACAACCGGGGGTCAGGAAGATGAGCTTCACCGGTGTCTGGGCGATCGGCGCCGTTGCCGACGCCGCAGTCGCCGCGCTGCCCGCCCGGTTCAGCCATGCGGAAGGCGAGTGGACGACACCGCCGGGCTACGCCGAGGATCTGGCCTGGTGGATCGGGGGCGGCGACCGCGAGCCCTATTTCACACCCCTGCCGACACCGGCCGCGCACCGTTTCGCAGCCTTCGCCCGTAGCGGTGGGCCGAGTTCACCGGCCGTCGCCGCCATGAAGGAGGCGAGCATGGACCTGTTGCGCGACGCGGAGGGCGAGGCCGCCTTCGCCGCGGCCGCGCGCAAGGGTGATCCGGTCGTCGCCCTCTACTACGGCCTCGGGGCGGAGGCCGCGGCGCGGCTGCCCGGCTGGTTCGGCGACTTTCTGCTCACGGCGGCGGAGGTACGCGCCGTTCTGCCCCACGCCGAGTCCGTGCTCGCCGTGAACGGGCCGCGCCGGGCCGAGATCCTCGGCCGCATCGACGTATGGATGTCCGCCATGAGCGACGAACCCGGCTTCGACGCCGAGACGCTGCTGGACGGGCCGTTGCGGGTGCTGCGGTACGCCGTCGAGCACGGGGCGGGAGCGGTCGGGGTCAGCGAGACGTACTGAACCGTCCGGGGACGGGCGGTCCGCGCAGCGGACCTCAGGCCCAGAGGCCGGGCCGGCGTGCGTACGCGGTCGGCGGCACACCCACCGTCGCCGTGAAGTCCCGTACGAGATGGGCCTGATCGCTGTATCCGAGCTCGGCCGCCAGCGCCGCCCAGTCAGGCGCGGCCTGCGGATCCTCGCCCGACTCGGCGCGCTCCAACGCCTCATGGATGCGGTAGCGCAGGATCACCCACTTGGGTCCGACCCCGACGTACGCGGCGAACAGCCGTTGCAGCGACCGGGCCGACAGCCCTTCCGCCTCCGCCAGTTGTGCCACCCGGCGGATCGTGCGGTCGCTGCGCACCCGGTCCACCAGTTCCATGGCGCGCAGTGCCTGGGGGTCGGGCTCCGGGATGAGGCCGAGGAGGAACGCGTCGAGTGCGGCGACCCTGGCGTCCTCGTCGTCGGGGTCGCAGATCGCGGCCGGTGCGGCCACGGGGTCGGTGCCCGGCAGGGCGTCCGCGATCGGCACCCGGCGGCCGGTCCAGTCCGACACCTGCCGCTCGGGCGCGAACGGCCGGTAGCCGCCGGGCCGGAACTGCACCCCGCACACCCGGCCCTCGCCCTCCAGCTTCTGCGTGAACAGCTCCAGGCCGATACCCGCGACCTCGCCCCAGGGCGGCTCGCCGCCGTACCGCTGGAACACGATGTTGACGCAGGGGTGCGGCACGACGTGCGAGGCGTACGGCTCCGGCAGGTCCCAGTCGATGAGCCAGTAGTGCTCGAGGTACGGACGCAGCGCCGGCGTGGGCTCGCGGCGGCGGAAACGGACGCGGTTGAAGAGCTCCCGGGCTTCGACGATGCCGCGGGTGTCGCGGCGCGGACCTGCCATGACGGGGATCCTATGTCGCGTTTGTTCAATACGCAGGCGGGTTGCCGGGCCTACGGTCGGTCCATGACGACCACCATCAGTGATCTTCTCGAAGCGGCGGCGGAGTGTGCTGTTCCGGTGGTGCGCGGCATCACCGACGACCGGCTGGACGACCCGACGCCGTGTGCTGAGTACGACGTACGGGCCCTGGTCGACCATCTGACCCAGGTGGTGATCAACTTCCAGGCGCTGGCGGCGAAGAAGGACGCCGACTTCACCGTGGAGGCGCGCTTCGTCGACAGCGGCGGGGACTGGCGCGAGCGGTTCGCCGAGGAAACGGCGACGCTGGTCGGCGCGTGGGCGGCACCGGAGACGGAGGATGGCACCACGGGCACGTACGGCCTGCCTGCCAGGACGGTCGGGCACATGGTGTTGGGTGATCTGACCGTGCACGCGTGGGATCTGGCGAGGGCGACGGGACAGGAGTTCACGCCGCCGGCGGCGGTGGTGGCGGAGCTCGGTCCCGCGCTGGATCAGATGGCGCCGATGGCTCGCAAGGGGGGCGTGTTCGGTGAGCCGGTGGCGGTGGGTGAGGGGGCGTCCGCCTTCGAGAAGGTGCTGGCGGTCACGGGGCGGGATCCGGAGTGGGCGCGGGTGTAGCCCTCGGTGCGGGTCGCCTCGATCGCCGGCGCGGCGGATGGGGCATGGCCCGGTTTGATCCGCGCGGGCCCCTCGGCGCAGGGTTCGCCTCAATCGCCGGCGGGGCTTGATGTGGTTGCTCGGGCGCACGTATGGCCCGGGCCTTTGGGCGGAAGGTTCGCCTCAATCGCCGGCGGGGCTTGATGTGGTTGCGCCGGCTTGGTGCGCTCGGGTCGTGCCGGGGCGAGCCTGCCAGGGCTTGGTCTGCTCTGCCCCTGGCTCAGCTCCGCCTCGATCGCCGACGGATTCTCCAAGCGGTGGCCCGGCTTGATGTGCCCAGCTCCGCCTCGATCGCCGACGGGGCCCGAAGTGACGCCCGGGATAGATTCGCGCGGGTCTCCTGGAGGGGAGCGCGCCCGGGTGCTTGCTCCGTGCGGGCTCCTCGGTCCGGGCTCCGCCTCGATCGCCGGCGGTCCTTCAAGCGGGGGCCGGCTTGATGTGCTCGGGTCCCCCCGGCTCCGCCTCAACCGCCGGCGCGGCTTGTTCCGTGGTTGCCCCGGCGCGATCCGTTCCGGCGTGAGCTCGCCCGCGCTTGAAGCGGACCACGTCCCCCTACGGCCACACCAAGCAGTACGGCTGATGCCCCGCCTCGTGCAGCCTGTGGCTGAAGTCCTGCCATTCGTGCAGCAGCTGGTACACGTTGAACGCGTCCCGCGGCCCCCCGCGGTCCGGGACCGTCGACCAGATGAAGGCCGCCGCGCCCACCGATTCCTCGCCGATGTCCCGCAGCGGGTCGACCACCGTCATCGGGAGTTTGACCACCGCGTAATCCGGGTGCAGCACCACGAGCTCCAGCGGCGGCACCTTGTTCAGAGGCATGCCCTGGATTCCGGTCAGCACCATCGCCGCTATCGTCTCGGGCTTGATCTTGGTGAACAGCCCGCCCATACCGAGTTCGTCGCCGCCCAGCTCTTCCGGGCGCATCGAAATCGGCACCCGGGCAGCCGTGGCCCCGTCAGGTGCTCCGAAATATTTGTAGGTCACCCCCACTCGGCCGCTCCTGCTTCCTGTGGGCTCGTGCGCCTCCGATTCGCCTCGCCGGTGCTTTCCCCGCCGGGCAGGCTCGGGACCCAGGTCGTCGGTCCCCTCGCCCAGTCCGCCACCGCGATGCATATCTCCACCCGACCACTCGCAGCCCCCGCCGCGCAACCCGATCATCGTGACAGTGACCTCCCCCACGAACGTGCTGTGAAACACCCGTTCCGCGAGAACGTCACAGCCTCTGACACCATGGATTCCGTGAGCTTTCCCTGTGTCGCCCCAGTTTCGCAGACGCGAGGGGGGTGACGCCGTTTCGTAATACGAGGAGATCGCGCTCCCTGCTCACCGGTGGCCGAGATCATCCTCCTTGGCTGCCCGAACACTCGAACCGCAGATCAGGACCAAAGTGGCGTATTCATACGAAGCCCCAGTTTCGCAGGCGCTTTTCGACCGCGCGTCCCTCGTGACGCCCGGCGGCGTCAATTCTCCCGTGCGTGCCTTCCGGGCCGTGGGCGGTACGCCCCGGTTCATGGTGTCCGGTACCGGTCCGTACCTCACCGACGCGGACGGACGCGAGTACGTGGACCTCGTCTGCTCGTGGGGGCCGATGATCCTCGGGCACTCCCACCCGGCCGTCATCGAGGCGGTGCAGGCCGCGGTGGCGCGCGGTACTTCCTTCGGGACGCCCGGTGAGGGCGAAGTCGCCCTGGCCGAGGAGATCGTGGCCCGAGTCGCGCCCGTCGAGCAGGTACGGCTTGTTTCCAGCGGTACCGAGGCCACGATGTCGGCCATCCGGCTCGCCCGCGGATTCACCGGCCGTGCCAAGGTCGTGAAGTTCGCCGGCTGCTACCACGGTCACGTGGACGCGCTGCTGGCCTCCGCCGGCTCGGGCGTCGCGACGTTCGGGCTGCCCGACACGCCCGGGGTCACCGGCGCCCAGGCCGGGGAGACCGTCGTCCTTCCGTACAACGACCTGGAGGCCGTACGCCAGGCTTTCGCCGCGCACCCCGGCGAGATCGCCTGTGTGATCACCGAGGCCTCGCCCGGCAACATGGGCGTCGTCCCGCCGCTGCCGGGCTTCAACCAGGGTCTGAAGGACATCTGCCGGGAGAACGGCGCGCTCTACATCTCCGACGAGGTGATGACCGGCTTCCGCACCAGCAGGTCCGGCTGGTTCGGCGTGGACGGCGTCGAGGCCGACCTGCTGACCTTCGGCAAGGTCATGGGCGGCGGCTTCCCGGCGGCGGCGTTCGGCGGCCGGGCCGACGTCATGGCCCACCTCGCACCTGCCGGTCCCGTCTACCAGGCGGGCACGCTCTCCGGTAACCCGGTCGCGACGGCCGCGGGACTCGCGCAGCTGCGGCTGCTGGACGATGCCGCGTACGCCAAGGTCGACGCCGTGTCCGCGGAGATCCGGTCCCTGGTGACCGACGCGCTGAACAAGGAGGGCGTGGCACACCGGCTGCAGACCGCGAGCAACATGTTCTCCGTCTTCTTCACCGCGGACGAGGTGCGCGACTACGAGGACGCCAAGCGCCAGGAGGCCTTCCGCTTCACCGCCTTCTTCCACGCCATGCTGGCCGAGGGCGTCTACCTGCCGCCGTCCGCCTTCGAGTCCTTCTTCGTCTCGACCGCCCACGACGAGCGTGCTGTGGAGCGGATCGCCGCCGCACTGCCGTCCGCCGCCCGCGCCGCCGCGGAGGCGACGGCATGAGCGACAACAGGGCCGCCGACAGCGAGGCCGTCGCCGACAAGGACATCACCGTCGTCCACCTCATGCGGCACGGCGAGGTCGACAACCCCGACGGGGTGCTCTACGGCCGGCGCGCCGGCTATCACCTGTCCGACCTGGGTCGGCAGATGGCCGACCGGGTCGCCGAGCACCTCGCCGGCCGGGACGTCACCCATGTCGTCGCCTCCCCGCTGGAGCGCGCCCAGGAGACCGCCTCGCCGCTGGCCAAGAGCCACGGTCTGACGCTCGAGACCGACGACCGGCTGATCGAGGCGGGCAACGTCTTCGAGGGCAAGACCTTCGGTGTCGGCGACGGCGCGCTGCGCAAGCCGGCCAACTGGCGCCATCTCACCAACCCGTTCCGTCCCTCCTGGGGCGAGCCGTACGTCGACCAGGTCGTCCGCATGATGAGCGCGCTGAACGCCGCACGGGAAGCCGCCCGTGGGCACGAGGCCGTGTGCGTCAGTCACCAGCTGCCGATCTGGACGGTGCGCAGCTTCGTCGAGCGGCGCCGGCTGTGGCACGACCCGCGTCGCCGCCAGTGCACGCTGGCGTCGCTGACCACCTTCACCTATCAGGGCGACAGGATCGTTTCGGTGGGCTATTCGGAGCCTGCCCGCGATCTTGTCCCCGCGCATCTGCTTGCTGGTGCGAAGCCCGTGAAGGGTAAAGCGAAGGCATTCGGCGCGTAGTTATTCGCAAAAATGTGCTGTAGGCGCGGGAACCCCCGTCTTCTGTGGCCCATCTCAACCGGTGGCCGGTTTGTATGGGCTCTCTCCTCCGGGAGGGTGCGGATGGGATCGATATGCGCGACATCAGCCGAAGGGGCTTGCTCGGGGCAGGACTTGGAGCCGCAGCCGCGATGGGGATCGCGGGCTGCGGCTCCCTCGGGTCGGACAACAGCGGACAAACCGGGTCGAGTGGCAGTGGCAAGGGCGGGACGGGAAAGCCGTCGCCCTCCGAGAGTCAGGCCCGGCTCATAGGTGACGGCTCCACCTCCGACACCGGGGCGCAGCCGCATCAGCCGGCGAAACCGGTTCCCCTCGAACCCGGACAGACGCCCCCGCAGTTCGTCGTCTTCTCCTGGGACGGTGCCGGCGAGGTCGGGAACGGCCTCTTCCCCCGCTTCCTCGAACTGGCCAAGAACCACGACGCGGCCATGACGTTCTTCCTCTCCGGGATCTATCTGCTGCCCGAGTCGAAGAAGTCCCTCTACCGCCCGCCGAACAACGCCACCGGCGCCTCCGACATCGGCTACCTCACCGACGGACACATCAAGGAGACGCTGACGTACGTGCGCCAGGCCTGGCTGGAGGGCCATGAGATAGGCACGCACTTCAACGGGCACTTCTGCGCGGGCTCCGGATCGGTCGGCAACTGGTCGCCCGCCGACTGGGAGAACGAGACGGAGCAGGCTGTGTCGTTCGTCACCCGGTGGCGCACGAACAGTGGCTGGAAGGATCTCGACCCGCTGCCCTTCGACTACCGCAAGGAACTCGTCGGCGCCCGCACCCCCTGTCTGCTCGGACAGGACCGGCTGTTGCCGACGGCGAAGAAGCTCGGCTGGCGCTACGACGCCAGCTCGCCCGGCGGGCGCCAGAAGTGGCCGGAGAAGCGCAAGGGCCTGTGGGACCTGCCGCTCCAGCAGATACCTTTCCCCGGCCGCTCCTTCGAAGTCCTCTCGATGGACTACAACATCCTCGCCAACCAGTCGCAGAATTCGACCAAGGGCATGCCCGAGAACTACCCGCGCTGGAAGAAGCAGGCCACCAAGGCGTACCTCGAAGGATTCAAGCGCGCCTACGAGACCAATCGCGCGCCCTTCTTCATAGGCAACCACTTCGAGCAGTGGAACGGCGGCATCTACATGGACGCCGTCGAGGAGGCGATCAAGGGCATGGCCGGAAAGAAGGACGTACGGCTCGTGTCCTTCCGGCAGTTCTGCGACTGGATCGACGTCCAGGACCCGCAGGTGCTCGCCAAGCTCTGCTCGCTGGAGGTCGGCCAGGCCCCGGCGGGCGGCTGGAACACCTTCTTCAAGGCCGCCTGACACGCGGCCCGACAAACGCGCAGGGGGGCGCGGAAGATCGCCGGAAGGGCCATGCGAAACTTTTCACATGAGTCTTCGCCGTGCCCCTCGCGCCGTCCTGCTGGCCTCTTGCGCCGCGGCAGGCGCGCTCGTCCTGTTCGCCTGCACCGGCGAGGACTCCGGGAAGTCGGGCGGTGGCGGCGACACCAACTTCGTCACCGACACGGGTGGCATCTCCACCGTGGCCAAGGGCAAGCGCACGGCGCCCCACAAGCTCGCCGGTGAGACCCTCGACGGCGCGCAGCTCGACGTCGCCGACCTCAAGGGCAAGGTCGTCGTGATGAACGTCTGGGGCTCCTGGTGCCCGCCGTGCCGTGCCGAGGCGCGGCACTTCGCGAAGGTGGCCAAGGAGACCGAGCCGAAGGGCGTGGAGTTCGTCGGGATCAACACCCGCGACGCCAACAAGGGCCCGGCCATCTCCTTCGAGAAGGACTACGGCATCGAGTACCCGAGCCTTTACGACCCCGCCGGCAAGCTGATCGTCACGGGCTTCCCGAAGGGCAGTCTCAATCCGCAGGCCATTCCCTCCACGATCGTCCTCGACCGTGACGGAAAGATCGCGGCGCGTTCGCTGAAGGCGCTCGACGAGAGCGAACTCCGCAAGCTCGTCGAGCCGCTGATCGCGGAGAAGTGATGAACGAGACGGTCTTCAGCGGGGCCCTGCTGCTCGCCCTGCCCATCGCCGTACTCGGAGGGCTCGTCTCCTTCTTCTCGCCGTGCGTCCTGCCGCTGGTGCCGGGCTATCTCTCGTACGTCACGGGGGTCACCGGAACCGACCTCGCCGAGGCCAGGCGGGGCCGGATGGCGGCCGGCGCGGCGCTTTTCGTCCTCGGCTTCTCCGCCGTCTTCATCTCCGGGGGCGCGCTCTTCGGGTACTTCGGCTGGACGCTCCAGGAGCACCGCGAGACGCTGACCACCGTCCTCGGTGTGCTGATGATCGTCATGGGGATCTTCTTCGTGGGCCTCATGCCGTGGTTCACCCAGCGTGAGTTCCGCTTCCACAAACGTCCGGTGACCGGGCTGGTCGGTGCGCCGGTGCTGGGAGCCCTGTTCGGCATCGGCTGGACCCCGTGCATCGGACCCACCCTGACCTCGGTCAACGCGCTCGCCGCCGAACAGGCCAGCGCGGGTCGCGGAGCGATCCTGACCGCCGCGTACTGCGTGGGGCTCGGCCTGCCGTTCATCCTCGCCGCGATCGCCTTCCGCAAGGCGCTCGGCGCATTCGGCTGGGTCAAGCGGCACTATGCGTGGGTGATGCGGATCGGCGGCGGCATGATGGTCGCGACCGGTCTGCTGCTGCTCACAGGTGCGTGGGACAGCATGGTCCAGGAGATGCAGGGCTGGTCCGAAGGCTTCCAGGTGGGGATCTGATCCATGAGCAAGACCGAGACCGAAGAGCAGCGGGACAGCGGGGAGTACGCCGCCGCCGGCGCGCAGCTCTCCACCGCCCCCGCCGAGGAGGCCCCGGTCTCCGGGCGTTCGTTCGGGGTCGTCGCATGGGCCCGCTGGTTCTGGCGGCAGCTGACCTCGATGCGGGTCGCGCTGATCCTGCTGTTCCTGCTCTCGCTGGGCGCGATTCCCGGCTCGCTCGTACCGCAGAACAGCGTGGACGAGCTGAAGGTGCAGTCGTGGAAGGCCACCCACGAGTTCTGGACGCCGCTTTTCGAGCGGCTCCAGCTCTTCGACGTCTACAGCTCGGTGTGGTTCTCGGCGATCTACATCCTGCTGTTCGTCTCCCTCATCGGCTGCATCGTGCCGCGCTCCTGGCAGTTCGTCGGCCAGCTCCGCAGCCGCCCGCCGGGCGCGCCGGGCCGGCTGAACCGGATGCCCGCGTACACGACGTGGCGTACGGAGGCGGAGCCCGAGCGCGTACGTGAGGCCGCGCTCACGAACCTGCGGCGCCGCCGGTTCCGCGCGCACACCGTCGGCAACGCCGTCGCCGCCGAGAAGGGCTATCTGCGCGAGACCGGCAACCTCCTCTTCCACATCGCGCTGATCGTGATGCTGGTGGCGTTCGCGGCGGGCCAGCTCTTCAAGTCCGAGGGGGGCAAGCTGATCGTCGAGGGCGACGGGTTCTCCAACACGCTCACTCAGTACGACGACTTCAAGTCCGGTTCGCTGTTCAGCACGGACGAGCTGTCGCCGTTCAGCTTCACGCTCGACGGGTTCACGGGGACGTACGCCAAGAGCGGCCCGCAGCGCGGTACGCCGCGCACCTACGAGGCCGCCGTCTCCTACACGCGCGCCGACGGCACCGAGGGCAGGAAGACCATCGAGGTCAACAAGCCCCTCGTGTTCGACGACACCAAGGTCTATCTCAACGGTCACGGGTACGCGCCCGTCGTCACCGTCCGGGACGGCAAGGGCGATGTCGTCTTCAACGGCGCCGTGCCGCTGCTGCCCATCGACAACAACGTCACCTCGACGGGCGCGATCAAGGTGATGGACGGCTACCGGGACAGAACCGGCAAGAAGGACCAGCTCGGTTTCCCGGCGATGTTCGTGCCCACGTACGCGGGCAAGGGCAAGGGCCAGATGTTCTCCCTGTTCCCGGGGCTGGAGTTCCCGGTGCTGAACGTCGGCGCCTACCACGGCAGCCTGGGCGTGGACTCGGGTCTGCCGCAGAACGTGTACCAGCTCGACACCCGCAAGATGAAGCCGTTCAAGGACGCCGACGGCAACATCCTGAAGAAGAACCTGCTGCCCGGCGAGACGCTGACCCTGCCGGACGGCGCGGGCTCCATCACGTTCGAGAAGGACGTGAAGGAGTGGGCGACCTTCCAAATCACGCACCAGCCGGCCACCGGCTGGGCGCTGACCGGAGCGATCGTCGCCATCGCGGGTCTGATCGGCTCCCTGTTCATCCAGCGCCGCCGCGTCTGGGTGCGGGCCGTCACCGGCGACGACGGTGTCACCGTCGTCGAGATGGCGGGCCTCGGCCGCAGCGAGTCCGCGAAGCTGCCCGAAGAACTGGCCGACCTGGCCGCGACCCTCAACGCAGAGGCGCCCACCGCGCCCGAACCAGTGGAAGTTTCTTCCGAAGGGGCTGAGAAGTGACTCTCGCCGCCGCAACCAACGAGAACCTGGCGAACATCAGCAATGTGCTGATCTATTCGGCGATGGCCGTCTACACGCTCGCGTTCTTCGCCCACATCGCCGAGTGGGTCTTCGGCAGCCGCAGCAAGGTCGGCCGCACGGCCGCCGCGCTGACCGGTGCCGCCTCCGCCTCGGCCCCGGCGGTCACCGTCCGCTCGAAGCAGGGCGGTTCGACCACCGTGCTCGACCGGCCGAAGGTCGTCACGCGCTCGGCGGCGGGCACCCGCGACGTTCCGGACGGCCCCGGCGCGGCCGGCGGCACGGAGAAGGGCGATCTGTACGGCCGGATCGCCGTCTCGCTGACCGTTCTGGCCTTCCTGATCGAGGCCGGCGGCGTCGTCGCGCGGGCCATGTCGGTGCAGCGCGCCCCCTGGGGCAACATGTACGAGTTCTCCATCACCTTCTCCACGGTGGCGGTCGGCGCGTACCTCGCGTTCCTGCTCGCGAAGAAGAACATCCGCTGGGTCGGTCTGCCGCTGGTCACCACGGTCCTGCTGGACCTGGGCATCGCGACCACCGTGCTGTATACCGAGAGCGACCAGCTCGTGCCGGCGCTGCACTCGTACTGGCTGTGGATCCACGTCTCCACCGCGATCATCTGCGGCGCGGTGTTCTACCTGGGCGCGGTCGGCACGGCGCTGTACCTCTTCCGCGACAGTTACGAGAACAAGCTCGCCAAGGGTGGCAGGCCCGGCGCCTTCGCCACCTCGGTCCTCGACCGGCTGCCGTCCGCGGCCTCGCTGGACAAGTTCGCGTACCGCGTCAACGCGGCGGTCTTCCCGCTGTGGACGTTCACGATCATCGCCGGCGCGATCTGGGCGGGCGACGCCTGGGGCCGCTACTGGGGCTGGGACCCCAAGGAGGTCTGGTCGTTCATCACCTGGGTCGCGTACGCCTGTTACCTGCACGCCCGGGCGACGGCCGGCTGGAAGGGCCGCAAGGCCGCCTACTTGGCGCTGATCGCCTTCGGCTGCTGGTTGTTCAACTACTACGGCGTGAACATCTTCGTGACCGGCAAGCACAGCTACGCGGGCGTGTAACTCCCGCGGTCCGATGGCGTCCAGCCGGGCGCGCGGCCCGGCTACAGGCCGATCGCGTCGAGCTGGGCGCGGAGATGGACGTGCGAGTCCACGCCCCGCACATCGGTGCCGGGATCGCACTCGTAGAAGAAGACCAGCGACATCAGCTCCTCCGCCGGCGCGTCCGCCGGCGGAGGCAGCACCCGGTGGCGGCCCGAGCGCCAGCGGCCGTCCGTCCAGCGGGCCATCAGATCACCGATGTTGATGGTGAAGGCGTCCGGGGCGAAGGGCGCGTCCTCCCAGCCGGCCTCGTCGGTGAAGATCTGCAGACCGCCCCTGCCCTCCTGCCGGTCCAGCACGGTGACCGTGCCGAAGTCGGTGTGCGGGCCGATGCGGAACTGGCCCGGCCGCGGGTCACCGATGCGGTCCCGGCCCGGATACCAGTTGATGTTGAAGCCCCAGGTGGGGTGTCCCGTGTGCCGGGTGAAGAAGGACTCCGGCTCGCCGAGCGCGACGCCCAGGAGTTCCAGAAGGCCGTCCGACAGGGCTCGCATCTGCCCGAGGTACGTCTCCACCAGGGCCTTGAGCCGGGGCGCCTCGCCGGGCCACGTGTTGGGCAGGAACCACTCGGCGTCCACCGCCGGGTCGCCGGTCGGCTCGTCGGACGCGAAGGACAGCGACTCCTTGAGGTCCGGCGGTGTCTCGGTGCCCTCCGCATAGCCGTTGGCCTCGGCGCCCGGCCCGAGCCAGCCACGTCCGCCGGGGCGTACCGCGTACGGCTCCTTCACGCTGTGCGGCAGACAGAAGAACTCCCGCGCCACGTCCCGGATCTCCGCGCGTACCTCCGGGTCGACTCCATGACCCGTGACGAGGAGGAAGCCGGCGCGGCGCAGTGCCTCGTCGACGACCGCCGCGATGTCCGCGCGGTCCTTGGCGTCCCCGTCGTGCCAGTGGCGCAGATCGATGGTGGGAATCCCGCGTCCGGTCACCGAAGTCCTCTCAGCGGTCGTCGTCCTCGCGCTCGCGGCGCCGCAGCTCCTCCGCGTCGGCGTCCTTCGCCGCCTGGGCCTCATCCGCTTCCTTCGCCGCCCGTGCGTCCTTCTCGGCCGTCTCGTCCTTCAGGGACTTGAGGAAGTCGGGGTTGTCGTCCGGGGCGACCCACTGGGTGCGGCGGCGCTCGAACGGCGAGCCGCCGCCCCCGGCCCGCTTGCGCGGGCGGCCCGCGACCAGCCAGGCGACGGGGCCGAGCAGCACCTCTCCGAAGAGCAGCACGATGATCACCCAGACGACCTTCGGCAGGTGCCGGACCTCCTTCTCGGGAGTGTTCAGGCAGTCGATGAAGGCATAGATCCACAGGGCCAGGACCAGGAGGAAGGGCAGATACCTGAGCATGGTCGTACGGTCCCCCAGGAAGAGGCGGAAGGGCGCGGAACGGGCCCCGGTGACGCGGCCAGGGTAGCTCGTACCGGATACTGGAGCGCATGGCTTACGACGATCTTCGCTCCCTGCTCAGGGCGCTGGAGCGCGAGGGTGACCTCAAGCGCATCAAGGCCGAGGTCGACCCGTATCTCGAGGTCGGCGAGATCGTCGACCGGGTGAACAAGGCCGGCGGCCCGGCCCTGCTCTTCGAGAACGTGCGCGGCTCGGCGATGCCCCTGGCGATGAACGTGTTCGGCACGGACCGCAGGCTGCTCAAGTCGCTCGGACTGAAGTCCTACTCCGAGATCAGCGACAAGATCGGCGGTCTGCTGAAGCCCGAGCTGCCGCACGGCTTCGTCGGGGTGCGCGAGGCGTTCGGCAAGCTCGGCACGATGGTGCACGTCCCGCCGAAGAAGGTGAAGGACGCCCCCGTGCAGGAGGTCGTCCTGCACGGCGACGACGTCGACCTGGACCGGCTGCCCGCGCTGTTCACCTGGCCCGAGGACGGCGGCTCCTTCTTCAACCTGGGGCTCACGCACACCAAGGACCCGGAGTCGGGGGTGCGCAACCTCGGTCTCTACCGGCTCCAGCGGCACGACCGGAACACCATCGGTATGCACTGGCAGATCCACAAGGACAGCCGCAACCACTACCAGGTGGCGGCCAGGAGGGGGGAGCGGCTGCCGGTCGCGATCGCCTTCGGCTGCCCGCCCGCGGTCACCTACGCCTCCACGGCGCCGCTCCCGGGCGACATCGACGAGTACCTGTTCGCCGGCTTCGTCTCGGGCAAGCGGATCGAGATGGTCGACTGCAAGACCGTTCCGCTCCAGGTCCCGGCGCAGGCCGAGGTCGTGCTGGAGGGCTGGCTGGAGCCCGGGAAGACGCTTCCCGAGGGGCCGTTCGGCGACCACACGGGCTTCTACACCCCGCAGGAGCCGTTCCCGGCGCTCACCATCGACTGTGTGACCATGCGCAAGCGGCCGTTGCTCCAGTCCATCGTGGTGGGACGCCCGCCGACGGAGGACGGTCCGCTCGGCCGGGCGACGGAGCGCTTCTTCCTGCCGCTGCTCAAGATCATCGTGCCGGACATCGTGGACTACCACCTCCCCGAGTCGGGCGGCTTCCACAACTGCGCGATCGTCTCGATCGACAAGAAGTACCCGAAGCACGCGCAGAAGGTCATGCACGCGATCTGGGGCGCGCACATGATGTCGCTGACGAAGCTGATCGTGGTCGTCGACGCGGACTGCGACGTGCACGATCTGCACGAGGTGTCCTGGCGCGCACTCGGCAACACCGACTACGCGAGGGACCTGACCGTCGTCGAGGGGCCGGTGGACCATCTCGACCACGCCTCCTACCAGCAGTTCTGGGGCGGCAAGGCGGGCATCGACGCGACGAGGAAGCTTCCCGAGGAGGGATACACCCGGGACGGCGGCTGGCCGGAGATGGTCGAGTCCGACCCGGAGACGGCGGCGAAGGTCGACCGCCGCTGGAAGGAGTACGGCCTGTGAGCCCGATCGACGTGGGCGGCCCCGCTCTGTTCCTCGGGGCCGACACACCGTGCGTCGCCCTGCTGCGCCCGGAGATCGACCCCGGCCGGCCGGAGGTACGCGAGGCGGCCGAGCGCGCGGGCGTCACCCCCGAGGAGTTCGCCGGACCGTCGGGCCTGTGGCAGCTGATCGCCGACCGTACGGACGGCGAGGGGCTGGAGGTCGCGCTGCCCGAGTTCGGCAACGCGGCGGCGGCCGACTTCGCGGACCGGCTGCTGGCCGCCCTGGACGATCGTGACGCGGAGTTCACCGAGGCACTGACCGTGTCAGGCAGTGAGTTGCTGCGTCTGAACGGCCGCCCGGCCGGTGCGGGTTTCGCGTTCCTGGCGCGGCTCACCCCGCCGGAGTCGGCTCCGCTCGATGTGGAGATCGGCCCCACGTCCACGGCGGACCTGCGCGCCGAGCTCGAACTGTTCCGGAGGAACCTCGGATGATGACGACCGCCGACGGCGTGGCCCGGTCCGGCCCGGCGCCGCAGTCCGGACACACGAAGGCGTTCCTGCGCCTGGTGATGATCGAGCACTCGGTCTTCGCGCTGCCGTTCGCCTACATCGCCGCGCTGACCGCGATGTTCGAGCTGGACAAGAACATCCACTGGGGCCGGCTGCTGCTCGTCACCGTCGCGATGGTGGGGCTGCGGACCTTCGCCATGGCCTGCAACCGCATCATCGACCGGGAGATCGACGCCCGGAACCCGCGCACGGCCTCCCGCGAACTGGTCACCGGAGCGGTGAGTGTGCGCTCGGCGTGGACCGGGGCGCTCGTCGCGGTCGTGGTCTTCCTGGGCGCCGCCGCCGCGCTGAACCCGTTGTGCCTGGCGCTCGCGCCCATCGCGGTGATCCCGATGGTGGTCTATCCGTACGGCAAGCGGTTCACCGACTTCCCGCACGCGATCCTCGGTCTCGCCCAGGCGATGGGCCCGGTCGGCGCCTGGATCGCGGTCACCGGGTCGTGGTCGTGGGACGCGGTGATCCTGGGTCTCGCCGTCGGCATCTGGATCGGCGGCTTCGACCTGATCTTCGCCTGTCAGGACGTGCAGGCGGACCGCGCCCACGGCGTGAAGTCGGTCCCGGCCCGCTTCGGCATCCCGGCGGCGCTGTACGGCGCACGCGGCTGCCACGTCGTGACGATGGCGCTCTTCGCCTGGTACGCGCTGGCGACGGACGCGGGCGTGTTCCTGTGGCTGGGCATCGCGCTCGTGGCGGCGGCGTTCCTCTACGAGCACTCGATCGTGCGCCCGCACGACCTGTCGAGGCTGAACAGGGCGTTCTTCACCGTCAACGGCTTCATCGGCATTGCCCTGTTCGTGTGCGCGCTGCTCGATCTCCTGGTTCGCGGCCTGACCGTGTAGCTACGGTGCGCCTACCATCGGGTGCAGGGAATGGAGGCCGACGTGACCATCTCGGAGAGCGACCGCCTGCACTCACAACTCAGCCGGTTCGAGGACATGTTCCCCGGTTACCGGACGGAGATCGTCGAGGGCAACATCGTGCTGAGTCCGGTCAAGCCGCACCACGCCGAGACGATCCGGCGTGTGTGGAACGCGCTGGAGTCCCGGGTCCCGGACGAATGGGGTTTTCTCAGTGATGTCGCCGTGCCCATGGACGACACCAACGAGTTCTGCCCCGATCTCGCCGTGATCCCCGCCGACGAGGTGGCCAAGAACCTCAGTGCGTACTCCCCCGAACTGATCGAGATCGCGATCGAGGTCGTCTCGCCGAGCAGTGTGCGCAACGACTACGAGGTGAAGGACCGGGCGTACGCCCGGCGCGGCATTCCGCACTACCTGATCTTCGACCCGTATCGGAAGCACTGCGTGACGCTGTGGAACCCGGGCCCCGGCGGCTACCTCGGGCGGGACACGATCCCCTACAGCAAGCAGGTCACCGTGGTGAGCGGCATCGGGACGCTCTCGGTCGACACCGCCGCGCTGCCGGTGGACCCCACGGCCGCCTGACCCGGCCGGGGAACGCCGGGCGCACCGCGTTCGGTTCCGTGTCCGCGGCGCCGGATAGGCTCACGGTGTGGAGCAAGGAGAAGTGAACGGCCGCCGGCCCTGGATCGTCGGAGTGTCCGGCGCGTCCGGGACGCCGTACGCCGCTGCCGTGCTGCGGGGTCTGCTCGCCGCGGGCGAGAGTGTGGACCTGGTCGTCAGCCGGGCGTCGCGGCTGACGCTGCTGGACGAGACCGGGATCGCCTTCCGCGACGCGCACTGGCGCGACGATCTGCGGGAGTGGCTGGCGCGCGGTGCCGACGGCAAGCCGGGCACCTTCAAGGTGGACGTGGACGACGTCCGGCACTGGGCCGCCGGTGATCTCGCCGCCGGGCCGTCCTCGGGGTCGTACCCCGTGAAGGGGATGCTGATCGTGCCGGCGTCGACGGCGTCGGTGGCCGGGGTGGCACTCGGGCTGTCGAAGGATCTGCTCCAGCGCGCGGCGAGCGTGACGCTCAAGGAGCGCCGGACCCTGGTGGTCGCGGTCCGTGAGACCCCGCTCAACGGGCAGACGCTCAGGCATCTGGTGACGCTGGACGAGGCGGGCGCCGTGGTGCTGCCCGCCTCTCCTGCCTTCTACGCCGGGGCGACGCACATCCAGGACCTGGTGGACTTCGTCGCCGGGCGGGTGCTGGACGCGGCAGGGGTGCCGCACCGGCTCTACCGCCGCTGGGAAGGAGAGCTCGGTGGCTCTCGTACGGATTAGGGGGTGTCCGAAGACTCCCCCTCAGGCCTTCTTCCCGGCCTTGCGCGCCTTGTCGGTG
The DNA here is from genome assembly GCF_040302905.1 of Streptomyces sp. NPDC096193. Classification (NCBI taxonomy): domain Bacteria; kingdom Bacillati; phylum Actinomycetota; class Actinomycetes; order Kitasatosporales; family Streptomycetaceae; genus Streptomyces; species Streptomyces sp. NPDC096193. The sequence continues at coordinate 94,168 of NZ_JBEOSJ010000003.1, forward strand.
CGGCGGGCGGCCGCCGGGTGGTGGGCACGCGAGCGGTTGGCCAGCTCCTGAAGCTGTCGCATGTGGGCGTGGGCCATCTCGATCGTGTACACGGTGAAGCACGCTCCTGAAGGATCGTCGCTGATTTTTTGAAAGATTCGCAGGGTCATTGCCCCTGCATGCCTTAGATTCTATACGTAAACTCGCTGGATCGCTGAACAATGGAAGGCTCCAGGCATATGGACGCGGTGGACAGGCAGCTCATCCAGGCGCTGCGGGAGAACGGCAGAGCCTCGTACGCCGAGCTCGGACGGCTTGTCGGCCTGTCCGGACCGAGCGTCACGGACCGCATCAACCGCCTCGAAGCGGCGGGCGTCATCACCGGATACCGCGCCACCGTCGACGCGGCCTCGCTCGGCCTCGGTGTCACCGCACTCATCGGCATCTCGCTCTCCGACGCCGCCGACCACGAGGACGTGGCCCGCCGGCTGAAGGACCTCGCCGAGATCGAGGACTGCTGGTTCATCGCGGGCGACGACTCGTACATGCTCAAGGTGCGGGCGAGCGACGTGGACGGTCTGGAGAAGACGATCCGCAGACTGTCCGGCACCCGGGGCGTCTCGCGCACCCGTACCACCATCGTGCTGTCCACGAAGTGGGAGAACCGGGTCGGCGACTTGCCCGAAGAGGGCTAGACGTAGTCTGGGTGGGTTGGTGGAGCCCGATTGGCATACGTATGGGAGGCCGTCGCACATGGACGTGGGACTCAAGCGCGAGCTAGAGGAGAAAGTCCGGGCCGGAGAGCGGCTGACCCGTGAGGACGGCATCGCCCTCTACGAGTCGGACGACCTCGCCTGGCTCGGCGGCCTCGCCCACGAGGTGCGCACGCGCAAGAACGGCGACGTCGTCCACTTCAACGTCAACCGTCACCTCAACATGACGAACGTGTGCACCGCTTCGTGCGCCTACTGCTCGTTCCAGCGCAAGCCGGGCGAGAAGGACGCGTACACCATGCGCATCGAGGAAGCCGTCCGTCTCGCCAAGGCGATGGAGGGCGAGAACCTCACCGAGCTGCACATCGTCAACGGCCTCCACCCCAACCTGCCGTGGCGTTACTACCCGCGGTCCCTCAGCGAGCTCAAGAAGGCGCTGCCCAACGTCTCGCTGAAGGCCTTCACCGCCACCGAGATCCACCACTTCGAGACGATCTCCGGGATGTCGGCGTCCGACATCCTCGACGAGCTGATCGAGGCGGGCCTCGAATCGCTCACCGGCGGCGGCGCCGAGATCTTCGACTGGGAAGTGCGTCAGCACATCGTCGACCACCGCACCCACTGGGAGGACTGGTCGCGCATCCACCGCCTCGCGCACGCGAAGGGTCTGAAGACCCCGAGCACGATGCTGTACGGGCACATCGAGGAGCCCCGTCACCGCGTCGACCACGTGCTGCGGCTGCGTGAACTCCAGGACGAGACCGGCGGTTTCCAGGTCTTCATCCCGCTGCGCTACCAGCACGACTTCGTCGACATGCAGGACGGCAAGGTCCGCAACCGCCTCCAGGCGCGCACCACCATGGCGACGGGGGCCGAGGCGCTCAAGACCTTCGCGGTCTCCCGGCTGCTGTTCGACAACGTCCCGCACGTCAAGGTGTTCTGGGTGATGCACGGTGTGCAGACCGCTCAGCTCGCGCTCCAGCACGGCGCCGACGACATGGACGGCTCGGTCGTCGAGTACAAGATCACGCACGACGCGGACAACTACGGCACGCCGAACAAGCTGACCCGCGACGATCTGCTCGACCTGATCCGCGACGCCGGCTTCCGGCCCGTCGAGCGCAACACCCGCTACGAGATCATCCGCGAGTACCCGGGCCCGGACGCCGACCGCCGTGAGTCGCCGCAGCCCATGCGCCTCTGATGGCGCTGGCGTTCACCCTGGATCCCGCCGTCGACCGCACGCTGCACGACGGCCTCGTCACGCTCTGGACCGATGTGTCCAACGCGGGCGGCGCCGTCGGCTTCGTGCCCCCGGTCACGGCCGATGCCGTGCGCCCCGAACTGGTCAAGCACCTCGCGTCGATGACCGAGGGCCGCACCCGGCTGCTCGTGGGTCACGACGCGAACGGTGAGGTCGCCGCCGCGGCCTTCCTCACCCTCAACACGCACCGGCTCATGCGGCACTGGATCTGGCTCTACACGGTGATGGTCCACCCCGCCCACCAGGGCAAGGGATACGGTCGCGACCTCCTGGCCTCCGCGGCCGAGGCGGCCCGCGGTCTGGACGGCATCGAGGCGATACGGCTCACCTGCCGCGGCGGCACCGGGGCCGACCGGTTCTACGAGGCGTGCGGCTACAAGGAAGTCGGCCGGGTGCCCGGCGCGATCCGGGTCGCCGAGGGCGACGACCGCGACGACGTCGTGATGCTGCTACCGCTGTACTGAGCCGCCGTGGGTCGTGCTTCACTGGTTTGGCACGATCTGTCGTACGAAGAGAGAAGGCCCACCGTGTCCGCCAAGTCGAGCGCCGCGATCCGGTACACCACTCTGCGCCTCGCCATCTTCATCGGCTGCTTCCTCGCCGTGGGCGGTCTCGTGCAGATCGGCGCGCTCCCCAAGGGACTCGGGGACTCCAACTTCGTCTGGGTCGTCCTGCTCTCCTTGCTCATCTCCGCGCCGCTCAGCTACGTGCTGCTGCGCAAGCAGCGCGACGCGATGTCCGAGCAGATCGTCAACAAGGTCGACCACGCGAAGGCGCGCCTGGACGCCAACCGGTCGCAGGAGGACGGTGCGGTGCAGTAGCCGGCGCACCGCAGTAACCGGTCCACGTCACGCACCCGACACCGGTCCACGTCACCCCGCACGAACGTCCGCGTCGCACCCCCGCACACCGTCCGCGGCACACCCCGGACGTTGTCTGCGTCACACACCCCGGACGGAAGCAGCCGCTTCCGCCGGGGTTTTCCGTTACCCCGAAGGCCACTTGGGATTCTCCGCCCTCAAAGCGGTCCTTTGAGCAGCTCAAAGTTCAAGTGTTAACGTGTTCGACGTGACGACAGCAGTGCGCCTCCACGATGCCGCGAGCCCCCCGCTCGTGGCGCGCCTGCATGTCGATCTCTGCCGCTGTATGTCCGCGGTCTGTTGCCGCTCGGTCTGACCCCGGCATCTCAGCGGCGCCGCGCCATCGCGCACCGGGCGCCGCTCTCCTTGCTCCGTATGGCCCGCATCCCCTGTGTCCCCGCATCCGCCGTATCCACCCGATACGCCGCAACTGGAGTGTGTCCGTGTCCGCGAACGCCGCGTCCACCACGACGGAAGAGCCCTCGGGCTCCGGTTTCCGCATACCCAAGGTCCCGTTCTGGGTCCAGATCGTCGCCGGTCTCGTCCTCGGTGTCCTGCTCGGATGGCTCGCCCGCAGCCAGGACATCAACTGGCTCTACAAGACGCTGGAGCAGGTCGGCGACATCTTCGTCCAGCTGCTGAAGCTCGCGGTCGCGCCCCTGGTCTTCTTCGCCATCCTGGTGTCGATCACCAACCTGCGGAAGGTCAACAACGCCGCCCGGCTGGCCACCCGCACCCTGCTCTGGTTCATGATCACCTCGCTGATCGCCGTCGCGATCGGCCTGGCCATCGGCCTGATCACCAACCCCGGCGCCGGTACCGGCCTGACCCCGAAGGACGGCGAGAAGCCCGAGAACGCGGGCAGCTGGATCGACTTCCTCACCGGCATCGTCCCCACCGACGTCATCACGCCGTTCACCGAGCTGAACGTCCTGCAGATCGTCTTCATGGCCGCCGTCGCCGGTGTCGCCGCGCTCAAGCTCGGTGAGAAGGCCCAGCCGATCCTCGCACTCAGCGAGTCCGTGCTGGAGCTGCTGCAGAAGGCCCTGTGGTGGGTCATCCGGCTGGCGCCGATCGGCACCGTCGGCCTCATCGGCTTCGCCATCGCCGACTACGGCTGGGACCTGATCGGCAAGTACGCGACCTTCACCGCCGACGTCTACATCGGCTGCGCGCTGGTCCTCTTCGGCGTTTACCCGCTGCTGCTCGCGACGGTCGCCAAGGTCAACCCGATCCACTTCTTCCGGGGCGCCTGGCCCGCGATCCAGCTGGCGTTCGTCTCCCGCTCCTCGGTCGGCACGATGCCGGTGACCCAGAAGGTCACCGAGCGGCTCGGTGTGCCGAAGGAGTACACGTCCTTCGCCGTGCCGTTCGGCGCGACGACGAAGATGGACGGCTGCGCCGCGATCTACCCGGCACTGGCCGCGATCTTCATCGCGCAGATCTTCGATGTGCAGCTGGGCATCCAGGACTACCTGCTGATCGCCTTCGTCTCGGTCGTCGGCTCAGCGGCCACGGCGGGCCTCACCGGCGCGACGGTGATGCTCACCCTGACGCTGTCCACGCTCGGTCTCCCGCTGGAGGGGGTGGGTCTGCTGATGGCGATCGACCCGATTCTGGACATGATGCGGACCGCGACGAACGTCGCCGGTCAGGCGCTCGTTCCCGTGATCGTCGCGGCCCGGGAGAAGATCCTGGACCACGACGCGTACAACTCGGCCACCTCGTCCCCGATCGACGAGGCCGAGCCGCGCCCCACCGAGCAGAAGACGGCGGTGCCCGTCGCCGCCTGAGCGGGCCCCCGACGACGCAGGTGAACAGCATGTGGCCCCCCTTCCGTAAGGGAGGGGGGCCTTCGCACGTCGTGCCGCCTTGCGGCCGGCCGTAGGCTTACCGCGGAGTAGGGGTGCGGGGGCGGAGGGATGTTCTGAGATGAGTGCGGTGAAGGGCGTGAAGAGCAAGCGCATGCCGAGGGCGGTGCGCGAGCGGCAGATGATGGACGCCGCTGTGCAGACCTTCGGGCAGCGCGGCTACCGGGCGGCCTCGATGGACGAGATCGCCGAGCTGGCCGGGGTCTCCAAGCCCTTGGTCTATCTGTATCTGAACTCCAAGGAGGAGTTGTTCACGGCGTGCATCCGCCGCGAGGCCGCCGCTCTGATCGCGGCCGTGGAGGCGGCGGTGGAGCCGGGGCTGCCGGCGGACCGGCAGCTGTGGGCGGGGCTCACGGCGTTCTTCACGCACACCGCCGAGCACCCGGACGGCTGGGCCGTGCTGCACCAGCAGGCGCGGACGCACGGGGAACCGTTCGCGCTCGAAGTGGCGGCGATGCGCGACGAGATCGTCACCTTTGTGACCGGTCTGATCGCGACCGCGGCTCGCGAGGCGGGCGCGGCCCGGCAGGATCCCGAACTGGCCGACCGGGACGTGGCGGGCCTCGCGCAGGCGCTGGTCGGCGCGGCCGAGTCGCTGGCCGGGTGGATGAACCAGACCGGTGCGGTGTCGGCGAAGGAAGCCGCCGCGACGCTGATGAACTTCGCCTGGATGGGCCTCGGCGAGCTCATGAAGGGTGAGCGCTGGTCCTCCCACTGAGATGGATCCGGTCGCCGCTGCGGAGCTGGAACACGGTGCCGGAGCCGGCCGGCGCGGCGGCGTACGTCACGGAGGCGGGCAGCAGCACCGGGGCTCTGAACTCGGCACTCGCCGAGGCGAGTTGCGGGATGTCCGACTCCGCGAGGCAGCGGGCGAAGGTCCACATCCCGTGGGCGATCGCCCGGGGGAAGCCGAAGGCCCTGGCGGTCAGCGGATGCAGATGGATGGGGTTGCGGTCCCCGGATGCCGCGCCGTAACGGCGTCCCAGGTCCGCCGGGAGCTGCCAGGTGCCGAGGGCGGGCAGGGGCTCGTCGGCGGCGGGGTGGCCGGTGGCCGGGCGCCGCGTCTCGGGTGCGGGGGGATCCGTGTCCTGCGAGGTCCGGTGCCGCGTCTCGGGAGCCGGGTGATCCGTGTCGTACGAGGTCCGGTGCCGGGCCAGATAGCCGCTGCGGGACTCCCACACGAGGTCGTCGTCCTGGTGCGCCTGGGTGACGATCGTGACCTCGGTGCCCCGCCGGTGCGGGGTCAGCGCCTCGGCGTGGACGGTCAGGACGGGCGTGTCCTCGGGGTGCAGCGGCCGGCGCCCGGTGATCTCGATACGCGTGTGGACCAGCCCGAGCAGCGGGAGCGGGAAGCGCCGGGCTGCCATCAGCCGCATGGCGAGCGGGAAGCCCAGCACATGCGGATAGGGGAGCGGCAGCGGCCCGCCGCGGGGGAAGCCGCAGATGCGTGCGTACGCGGCGAGGCGTGCGGGATCGATGCGGACGGGGCCGCCGATCCTGGTCGCGGGCAGTTCGGCGTCCGCGTGGACGCCGCGCTTCAGCGCTGAGGTGAGGGCCCCGCGGGCCAGCGTGAGGGCGAGGGGCACGTCAGGCTCCCAGCAGGCTCTGGCCGCAGACGCGCAGCACCTGCCCGGTGACCGCGCCGGACCCGGGGTGGGCGAACCAGGCCGTGGCCTCGGCGACGTCGACGGGGAGCCCGCCCTGGGCGAGGGAGTTCATCCGGCGTCCCGCCTCCCGGACGAGCAGGGGAACGGCGGCCGTCATCCGGGTCTCGATGAAGCCGGGCGCGACGGCGTTGACGGTGATGCCCCGATCGGCGAGCCGGGGAGCGAGGGAGCGGACGAGGCCGATGATCCCGGCCTTGCTCGCCGCGTAGTTGGTCTGGCCGGTGTTCCCGGCGATACCGGCGATGGAGGAGGTCGCGACGATCCGGCCGCCGTCGCCGATCACGCCGGCCTTCAGGAGCGCGTCGGTGATGTCGAGTACGGCGGTGAGATTGACGTCCAGCACCGAACTCCATCGGTCCGCCGGCATGTTGACGAGGCGTCGGTCGCGGGTGATGCCCGCGTTGTGGACCAGGATGTCGAGGCCGCCGGGGAGGGCGGCGACGATGCGGTCGGCCGCGTCGGCAGCGGTGATGTCGAGCGTGAGCACGGTGCCGCCGATGCGGTCGGCGGTGGCCCGGAGGTCGGCCGCGGCCCCCGGCACGTCCAGGCAGAGAACGTCCGCGCCGTCGCGGGCGAGGGTCTCGGCGACGGCCGCTCCGATGCCGCGTGCCGCGCCGGTGACCAGAGCCGTACGCCCGGCGAGCGGGCGCGCGGAATCCACGGCGCGCCCGTCGTCCGCCGGACGTTCCGCCGCCGGCCGCCCCTCGTCCGCCACCTGCTCCTCGTGGGTCACCCGTCCCTCGTCCACCGCCCGCCCGGCGACCTCGATGACCTGCCCGCTGATGTACGCCGACTTGGGCGAGAGCAGGAAGCGCAGCGTCGACTCGGCCGCGGCGGGTGCGGTGAGGCGGACGAGGTTGGCGGTGCGCCCGCGGCCCAGCTCCTTGCCCAGGGAGCGGGTGAATCCCTCCAGCGCCTGCTGGGCGGCGGCCTGGTGGTGGTCGTCGGCCGACAGCGGTGAGCCGAGGACGACCACCCGGCCGCCGGCACCGAGCGACCGTACGGCCGGGTGCAGCGCGGCGTGCACCTCGCGCAGTCCGGCGGCCGTGGTGACGCCGGTCGCGTCGAGGACGAGAGCGGCGGGCGCCTGCCGCCCAGCCGGTTCTTCGTCCGGCGCGATGAGCGGCAGTCCGGTGTCGGACAGCGGCTCCCGCAGTGCCGAACCCCCGGCGGTGAGCCGCAGCAGCGGCCCGTCCAAGGCGGGCGCGCCGGCGCTCCAGCGGCGCAGCGGGTGCGGCTGGGGCAGGCCGAGCCGGCGGATCAGAAACCGGCCGGGTGCTGTGCGGGTGAGGTGCAGATAGCGATCGGCCATTGTCCTTGCTCCCAGCTCGGTCGTATATTTACTCCAGAGTAAGGTTACTGATAGGTCAGGAGCTGGTCGAGATGTTCGCTCACGCGCCTCGCCGGGTCGCGGTGATCGGTGGCAGCCGTATCCCCTTCGCCAGGTCCGACGGTGCCTACGCCACCGCCTCCAACCAGGAGATGCTGGGCGCTGCGCTGGACGGGCTCGTCGAGCGGTACGGCCTCCGAGGGCCGGACGCGGTGGGCGAGTTCGTCGCCGGTGCCGTCCTCAAGCACAGCCGCGACTTCAACCTCGCCCGCGAGACCGTCCTCGGCTCGGCACTCGACCCGCGGACTCCGGCATACGACATCCAGCAGGCGTGCGGCACCGGGCTTCAGGCGGTCATCGCCGTGGCGAACAAGATCGCGCTCGGCGCGGTGGAGAGCGGGATCGCGGGCGGCGCCGACACCGCGAGCGACGCACCGCTCGGCGTCAACGACGAGCTGCGCCGGATCCTGCTCGAAGCGCGCCGGGCGAAGAGCGCGAGCGGGCGGCTGCGGACCCTCGCACGGATCCGGCCCCGGCACCTCGTGCCCGACATCCCGCGCAACGCCGAACCTCGCACCCGACTGTCGATGGGGGAGCACGCCGCGATCACCGCACGGGAGTGGGGGATCGGCCGCACCGAGCAGGACGAGCTGACCGTCGAGAGCCACCGCCGGCTGGCAGCCGCGTACGACCGCGGGCTTCTGGACGACCTCGTCGTGCCGTACCGGGGCCTGGCCCGGGACGGGAACCTGCGGCCCGACTCCACCGTGGAGAAACTCGCCACGCTCAAGCCGGTGTTCGGCACCGCGCACCCCGACGCGACGATGACCGCCGCCAACTCCACCCCGCTCACCGACGGCGCGGCCACCGTGCTGCTGGCGAGCGAGGAATGGGCGGCGGCGCGTGGTCTGCGGCCGCTCGCCTTCCTCACGGCGTACGAGACGGCCGCCGTCGACCATGCCGGCGGGCGCGACGGACTGCTGATGGCACCCGCGTACGCCGTCCCCCGGATGCTGGAGCGGGCCGGGCTCACCCTCGGTGACTTCGATCTGGTCGAGATCCACGAGGCGTTCGCCTCACAGGTGCTTGCCACGCTGGCCGCCTGGGAGAAGCAGGGCCTCGCTCCGGTGGACCGGGCGCGGCTGAACGTCGCCGGCTCCTCGCTCGCGACCGGGCACCCGTTCGCCGCGACGGGCGCGCGGATCGTCGCCACGCTCGCCGCGCTGCTCGCGGAGCGGGAGGGGCCGGGGCGCGGACTCGTCTCGGTCTGCGCGGCGGGCGGCCAGGGGGTCACGGCGATCCTCGAACGCGCCTGAAACGCGCTGTTCCGTCGAGCAGTTGGCCCGCGCCGACGCGCCCCCACAGATCCCCCCGCGCACACCCCACGCGTACAAGGAGTCGCCCGTGACCGTCGAACCGGTCCAGCCGAGCAAGAGCCTTCAGGGCGATGTCGTACGCGAGGTCTCGTCGCCGCCGCTCGTGCCCGTCGTCCGGCACGGTTCGCTCGCCGACATCCCCTTCGACAACGCACGCGAGGCGCCCACCGAGGCCGTCCTCAGCCGCAAGGGCCCCGGCGGCGACTGGAAGGACGTGACGGCCACTGAGTTCGCGGACCAGGTGCTAGCGGTGGCCAAGGGCCTGATCGCGGAAGGGCTGCGGCCCGGCGACCGGCTCGCGATCATGTCCCGTACGACCTACGAGTGGACCCTGCTCGACTTCGCGGCCTGGGCCGCCGGGCTGATCACCGTCCCTGTCTACCCGACCTCGTCCGCCTTCCAGGCCCGCTGGATCCTCCAGGACTCGGGAGCTGTCGCGTGCGTCGTGGAGGACACCGCCCAGGCGCGGCTGATCAGCCAGGAACGCAAGCAACTGCCCGATCTCACACGGCTGTGGGCGTTCGCGACGGGCGCGGTGGACTCGCTCATGAAGGCGGGCGCGCAGATACCCGACACGGTCGTCACCGCGCGAAGGGGCGGCCTGGGGCCGGAGTCGGTCGCGACACTGCTCTACACCTCGGGAACCACCGGCCGCCCCAAGGGCTGCGTGCTCACGCACGGGAACTTCTTCGCCGAGGTGGACAACGCGATCGAGCTGCTGCACCCGGTCTTCCGGTCGCTCAGCCGCGAACCCGCCGCCACGCTGCTCTTCCTGCCGCTGTCCCACGTCTTCGGGCGGATGGTCGCGGTGGCCTGTCTGCGGGCCCGGGTACGGCTCGGGCACGCCCCCTCCATCCGGACCGAGGACCTGCTCGCCGACCTGGCCGGCTTCCGGCCCACCTTCCTGCTCGCCATTCCCTACGTCCTGGAGAAGGTCTTCAACACCGGCCGCGCGACGGCCGAGAAGCTGGGCCGGGCCTCGTCGTTCGACCGGGCCGCGAGGATCGCCCGGCGCTACGGGGAGGCGGTGGAGGCGGCCCACCACGGCACCGGCCCGGGCCCCTCGCGTTCCCTGCGGGCGGCCCGCGCGCTGTACGACCCGCTGGTCTACCGGCGTATCCGGGCCGCGCTCGGCGGCAAGGTCCGGTACGCGATCTGCGGCGGCTCCCCGCTCGGACGCCGGCTCGCCGCCTTCTACGCCGGAGCCGGTGTCCAGATCTTCGAGGGGTACGGGCTCACCGAGACGACGGCCGCGGCCACCGTGACGCCACCGCTCAAGCCCCGGATGGGCACGGTCGGTTGGCCACTGCCCGGAACGGCTGTCCGGATCGCCGACGACGGCGAGGTGCTGCTCCGCGGCGGCCAGGTGTTCAGCGGGTACTGGGACCGGGAGCGGGGTGCGGTCGTGCCGGTGACCCGGGACGGCTGGTTCGCCACCGGCGACCTCGGCTCGATCGACGCGGACGGCTATCTGACCATCACCGGGCGCACGAAGGACATCCTCATCACCTCTGCCGGGAAGAACGTCGCCCCGGCACCGCTGGAGGACTGGCTGCGCGCCCACCCGCTCGTCGGCCAGTGCATGGTGATCGGCGACAACCGCCCCTATGTCACAGCCCTGTTGACGCTGGAGCCCGACGGCATCGCGCACTGGTGCCGTATGAAGCGGAAGCAGCACCTCACCGCGGCGCAACTGGCCGTGGACGAGGACCTGCTGGCGGCGCTCCAGCGCGCTGTGGACGAGGCGAACCGACTGGTGTCGAGGGCCGAATCGATCCGCCGCTTCCGAGTCCTGGAGGCGGACTTCACGGAGGAGAGCGGCCATCTGACGCCCTCGCTGAAACTGCGGCGGAGCGCGATCGCCCGGGACTTCACGGCGGAGATCGACAGCCTCTATCGGTGACGGCGCGACACCGCCGCCCGCGCGGTGGCACGCGCCTGGCACGTGCTGTGCGGATCATGGGTCCGGACAAGTGCCGCGGAGTCACCCGGGGTGACGCGACCGGCACCCTGGGGAGGGGATAAGGGCCGATTCGTGCGTGCCCTTCGCCACAGTCGGACCCTTCTCCACGCGCCGGTGGACCGCCTTTCGCGGTCGCCGATTCTCGGGGGCGAGCTGCGACGATGCCCGTCTGTCCGGGGTCCTGCGGGCCGGTGCCACTTACGCGCCCTGTGCCCCGGACAACAGGCGAGTCGGGTCAACGCTGGATAAACTCCTCGTTTGCCGTGCGCGGAACGGGGATTCGCAGCGCACTCCACGACCGAGGGAGAGTGAGAGATGCGTACGAGCCCGTCGCGTGTCGACCGGGGCGAGCCCGGTCCCCGGGATCTGTCCGCCGGCGAACGGCGGACTGCATGACCGTCGCCCCGGAGACCCCGGCTCTCCTCGAAACCCTTCTGGCCGAAGCGCCCGCTCCGGCGCTCTACACCGCCGGTGGCGCCGCACCCGAGCGCACCCTCGTGGACATCCTCGACGAGACCGTCCGCCGCCACCCGGACGCTCTCGCCATCGACGACGGCGTCGCCCCCCTCACCTACCGTGCGCTGCTCGACGAGGTCGAGACGCTGCGCCGGCGGCTCGCCGAGACCGGCACGGGGACCGGCGACCGGGTGGGCATACGCGTCCCCTCGGGGACCTCCGACCTGTATGTGTCCATCCTCGCCGTCCTCGCGGCCGGCGCCGCCTACGTACCCGTCGACGCCGAGGACCCCGACGAGCGCGCCGACCTCGTCTTCACCGAGGCCGCGGTGAGCGCCGTGATCGGCGAAGGCCGCACCATCGTCCCGAGCAGCACTCCCGGCGGCGACACCGGCCGCAGGCCGGCGCCGGACGACGACGCGTGGATCATCTTCACCTCCGGCTCCACAGGCAGGCCCAAGGGCGTCGCCGTCACGCACCGCAACGCCGCGGCGTTCGTCGACGCGGAGGCCGGCCTCTTCCTCACCGGCGCCCCGCTCGGCCCCGGCGACCGCGTCCTCGGCGGCCTGTCCGTCGCCTTCGACGCCTCCTGCGAGGAGATGTGGCTGGCCTGGCGGCACGGCGCCTGCCTGGTGCCCGCCCCCCGCTCCCTCGTCCGCACCGGACTCGACCTCGGCCCCTGGCTCGTCGAACAGCGCGTCACCGTCGTCTCGACGGTCCCCACACTCGCGGCCCTGTGGCCCGCGGAAGCGCTCGACGAGGTACGTCTGCTGATCTTCGGCGGTGAGGCCTGCCCGCCCGAGCTGGCGGAACGCATGGCGGTCCCCGGTCGCGAGGTGTGGAACACCTACGGCCCCACCGAGGCCACCGTCGTCGCGTGCGCCGCCCCGCTGACCGGCGAGAACCCGGTGCGCATCGGCCTGCCGCTCGACGGCTGGGAGCTCGCCGTCGTGGACGGCGGCGGCGACATCGTGGCGATGGGCGAGACCGGCGAGCTGGTGATCGGCGGCGTCGGCCTGGCGCGCTACCTGGACGAGGCGAAGGACGCCGAGAAGTACGCCCCCCTGCCCGCACTCGGCTGGGACCGCGCCTACCGCAGCGGTGACCTGGTGCGCGCGGAGGAGGAGGGCCTGCTGTTCGTGGGCCGTGCCGACGAGCAGATCAAGCTCGGTGGCCGCCGTATCGAGCTGGGCGAGATCGACGCGGCGCTCCAGGCGCTGCCGGGCGTGGCCGGCGCGGCGGCGGCGGTCCGCACGACCGCCGCCGGCCACCAGCTGCTGGTGGGCTACGTCGTCCCGGCGGCGCCGGACGGCGTGACGCCCGCGGACACGCTCGACGACACGGCGGAGGTGCCGGGGACCGAGGACGCCGAGGCCGTGGCGCCGGCAACGGGCGCGCCCGCCGGTGCACAGGAAGCCGACGGCGGCCCCGCCGGTGCACCCGACGCGGACGGCAGCGATGCCGTGCCCGGCGCCGATGCCGTGTTCGACCTCGACGACTCGCTCGCGCGGCTGCGCAAGGAGCTGCCCGCCGCGCTCGTCCCGCTCATCGCCGTCGTCGACGATCTGCCGACCCGCACCTCCGGCAAGGTCGACCGCAACGCTCTGCCCTGGCCGCTGCCGAACGCCGGCACCGGCGCGCAGGCCGCCGAGCTCACCGAGACCGAGGCCTGGCTCGCCGAGCAGTGGACCGACCTCCTCGGCGTGCCGGTGAGCGGACCCGACGCCGACTTCTTCGCCGGTGGGGGCGGCAGCCTCGCCGCCGCACAGCTCGTCTCGCGGATCCGTGAGCAGTACGCCACCGGCTCCGTCGGCGACATCTACCAGAACCCCACGCTCGGCGCCCTCGCGCTCACGCTGGAGCGGACCTCCCCGCGCAGCACGAAGGCCCGCTCCGTGCGGCCGGTGCCGCGCAGGACCGGGATCGCGCAGATCCTGCTCATGCTCCCGCTGCTGACCGTCACAGGACTGCGCTGGTCCGTCGTCGCGGCCGCCGTCAACAACCTCGTCGCCCTGCCCTGGGCCCCCACCGTCTCCTGGTGGTGGGTGGCGCTCGGCTGGCTTCTGTTCCTCAGCCCGGCCGGGCGGATCGTCATCGCCGCCGGCGGCGCGCGGATGCTGCTGCGCGGGGTGCGCCCCGGCACGTACGCGCGCGGCGGCGGCACCCACCTGCGTCTGTGGACCGCCGAACGCCTCGCCGAACTCAGCGGTGCGACCAACCTCGCGGGCACCTGGCTCACCTACTACGCCCGCGCCCTCGGCGTCCGGATCGGCGAGGACGTCGATCTGCACTCCCTGCCGCCGGTGACCGGCATGCTCCGGCTCGGCCGGGGCAGCGCCGTGGAGCCCGAGGTGGACCTCTCCGGCCACTGGCTGGACGGCGACCGGCTGCACATCGGAGCCGTACGCATCGGCGCTGGAGCCACCGTCGGCGCCCGCAGCACGCTCTTCCCCGGCGCGCGGATCGGCAAGCGGGCCGGGATCGCGCCCGGCTCCGGCGTGACCGGGACCGTGCCGGCCGACGAGCGCTGGTCCGGCGTGCCGGCCACCCGCAAGGGCAAGGCCAACCGCCGGCTTCCCGAGGGCCGTCCGCCGCGCAGACGCCGCTGGACCGCCGTCTACTCCCTGACCTCGCTGTTCCTCAGCCTGCTGCCTGCGCTCGCGGCGCTGCCCGCGCTGCTGGTGATGGGTGCCTTCGTGGACGGCACGCACGGACTCGGTGACGCCCTGGCCGCCGCGCTGACCGCCGTACCGCTCGCCACGCTGGTGGCGATGGCCGGTTACGCCCTGCTGATCATCGCCGGCGTCCGTACGCTCGGCATCGGTCTGCGCGAGGGTCACCACCCCGTGCACGGCCGGATCGCCTGGCAGGCATGGGCGACCGAGCGGCTCATGGACATGGCGCGCGTCCATCTCTTCCCCCTCTACGCGAGCCTGTTCACGCCTGTGTGGCTGCGGGCGCTGGGCATGAAGGTGGGACGCGGGGTCGAGGCGTCGACGGTGCTCGCGCTCCCCGCGATGACCACGGTCGGCGACGGCGCGTTCCTGGCCGACGACACGCTGGTGGCCTCCTACGAACTGGGCGGCGGCTGGTTGCGGATCGCCGAGGCCCGGGTCGGCAAGCGCGCGTTCCTCGGCAACTCCGGGATGACCGCCGCCGGGCGCCGGGTGCCCAAGCGCGGTCTCGTCGGTGTGCTGTCGTCGACTCCGAAGCGGGCGAAGGCGGGCTCGTCCTGGCTCGGTATGCCTCCCATGAAGCTGCCGCGTTCGGCGGAGGAGAGCGACCAGAGCCGTACCTTCGCCCCGCCCGCCCGGCTGAAGTGGGCGCGCGCGTGCGTCGAGCTCTGCCGGATCGTGCCGGTGATGTGCAGCGTGGCGCTCGCCGTCCTCGGGCTCGCGGTCTTCGAACTGCTCGCGGCCCGGTACGGATTCGCCGTCGCCATGCTGCTCGGCGGAGTGGTGCTGTTCGTCGCCGGCGTGGTGGCGTGCCTGGTGGCGATCGCGGTGAAGTGGCTGCTGGTGGGCCGGTTCAAGGCCGTCGAGCACCCGCTGTGGTCGTCGTTCGTGTGGCGCAACGAACTCGCGGACACCTTCGTCGAGGTGCTGGCCGTGCCGTGGCTGGTCGGTGCGAGCGCCGGCACCCCGCTGATGAACCTGTGGCTGCGCGGGCTCGGCGCCCGCATCGGACGCGGTGCCTGGTGCGACACGTACTGGCTGCCCGAGGCGGACCTGGTCCGCGTCGGCAGCGGCGCCAGCGTCAATCGCGGCTGCGTCGTCCAGACCCACCTCTTCCATGACCGGATCATGCGCATGGACAATGTCGTTCTCGGCGCGGGCGCGACACTTGGCCCGCACGGCATCGCGCTGCCCGGCGCGGTGATCGGCGACCGGGCCACGGTCGGTCCGGCGTCGCTGGTGATGCGCGGGGAGAGCGTGCCCGCGGACACCCGCTGGCTGGGCAACCCGATCGCGGCATGGCGGAAGTGAGCACGGGCGCGACAGCGCAGTACACGCAAGACCCAAAGGACGCACGGGTGACGGATTCGTATCTGCCGCAGCACGGCGACAGCGGCTACCGGACGACGCGGTACGACCTGGAGCTGGACTACATCCCGCACACCGGGCGACTGTCCGGCCGGGCCGTGATCACCGCTGTCGCCGAGCGCGCGCTGCCCGAAATCGTCCTCGACCTCGGGCAGTTCCGGCTGAGCAAGGTGCTGGTGGACGGCGCTCGCCCGGCTCGGTACACGCACCGCGGGGACAAACTCCGGATACGTCCGGCGCGACCCCTGCGGGCGGGCGCCGACTTCACCGTCGAGGTGCGGTACACGGGAGTGCCGCATCCCGTGCGCACCCGTGACTGGGGCGACCTCGGCTGGGAGCAGCTGGACGAGGGCGCGCTGGTGGCCTCGCAGCCGCACGGCGCCCGGTCCTGGTTCCCGTGCAACGACCGCCCCGACGACAAGGCCGTCTACCGGATCGCGGTGACCGCGCCCTCGCCGTACACGGTGATCGCGAACGGCACGCTCACCTCGCGCACGATGAGCGCCTCCACGACGACGTGGGTGTACGAGCAGTCCGCCCCGATGGCCACATATCTCGCCACCGTGCAGATCGGTCCCTACGAACTCGTCGACGTCCCGCACGCGGGAGCCGTGCCGCAACCCGCCGCCGTACCGCGTCCGCTCCTCGGGCGCTTCGGGCGCGACTTCGCGCGCCAGCCGCAGATGATGACCGTCTTCCAGGACCTGTTCGGGCCCTATCCCTTCGACGACTATGCGGTCGTGGTCGTCGACGAGGAGCTGGACGTGCCGGTGGAGGCCCAGGGCCTGTCCATCTTCGGCGCGAACCACGTCGACGGGCGGCGCGGCAGCGAGCGTCTGGTGGCGCACGAACTGGCCCACCAGTGGTTCGGCAACAGCCTCACGGTCGCCGACTGGCGGCACATCTGGCTCAACGAGGGCTTCGCGAAGTACGCCGAGTGGTTGTGGTCCGAGATGTCGGGCGGCCCCTCCGCGTCGGCGATGGCCGCGAAGTCCCGGGCGCGCCTGGCGCTGCTGCGGCAGGACGTCCGCATCGCCGACCCCGGTCTGCGGCGGCTGTTCGACGACCGGGTCTACGAACGCGGCGCGCTGACGCTGCACGCGCTGCGCCTGGAGATCGGGCACGCGGCGTTCGTGGGGCTGCTGCGGCAGTGGACGTCGTCGCACCGGCACGGTGTGGTCACGACCGAGGAGTTCATCGCGCTGGCCCGCGAGCACTCACCGCGCCCGCTGGACAAGCTGTTCACGACATGGCTGTACGAGCCGAAGCTGCCGCCGCTGCCGAGGCAGCGGTGAGGTGAGCGGCTGACCGCGCGGGATGTCCGGGTCGGAGCGCGGCTGACCGCTCGGCGGCGCGGGATGTCCGGGGCCGGCCCCTCGGCCCTCCGGGCAACGGTCGGTCCTTTGCGCGTCAGCCCTTCGCGCGGGCTTCGCGCCACTCGGTGAGGACCGTGTCGATGTCGAACGGCCTGCGTCCCAGCGGCGGGCCCGGCGGCGGGCGGCGGATCGCCGCGGTGATCTTCTCGTTGATCTCGGTGAGGATGCGCCGGACCTCGGACTCCGTCGTGGCGCGGTCCACCGCGTCCCGGGCGTCCTCCGCCTCCTTGCGCAGCGCCAGCGTCGGCGGCAGGACGGAGACGCCCTCACGGTGCATCTTGCTCTTGACCCACCACAGTTCGTCGTACGGCGCCTTGTCGTCCGGCAGCGGCTTTCCGAAGCCGGGAAGTGAGGTGAAGTCACCGCGTTCCGTCGCGTCGCGGATCTGCTTGTCCACCCACGACTCGAAACTGACACCCGGGGGCTTTCGCTCGGTCACGGCCCGACCTCCCGTCTCGGTCCCTCCATCGTAGGCGGGCCGGGAGAGCGAGGGGGGCGGCCGTGGTCACGGCCGCCCCCGGCCCCGGCAGCGTCAGCAGTTGCCCGCGGCCGTCCTCCCCGCGAACCGGTCCGCCAGCCAGTTCGCCGCCGGAATCGCCTCGGTGATCACTCCCGTGACGTGTTCGCCGAGCACCATCGTCCGCCACTTGACGTTCGCGCCCTTCGCGCACCAGTCCCTGCGCAGCTGTGACCCCTGGCCGTAGGGGATCAGCTCGTCCGCCAGCGCGTGGTACAGGTACACGGGATGGTCGGGCCGGTGCGAGCCGAGGTCGGATTCGTGCAGCCGCTTCTGCCACTGCGGTGTCTCCAGCGGATTGCGCACCGTCATGTCGGAGATCTTCTTGAAGGACCCGACGGTGGTGTCGAGGGCCACGCAGTTGTTGCGCAGGAACGAGATGAGCGCCCTGCCCGCCGGGTTCAGATACGAGTCGAGCTTCAGCTCGGGGAAGGCCGCGTCCTGGCCGGCCGCCGCCATGAACAGCAGCCCCGAACCGTAGGAGCCGTCGTGTACGGGGGCGAGCCCGGTCAGCCGGGCCGGTACGCCGCCGGTCACCGTGCCTCTGACCTTCAGCTCCGGCGCGTACGAGTCGTGCAGTTCGGCCGCCCAGCTCGATGCCTGTCCGCCCTGTGAATAGCCCATGATCCCCACCGGGGAGTCGGCGGAGAGCCCGGCCTCCGGCAGCGCGATCGCCGCGCGGGCCGCGTCCAGCACGGCGTGGCCGGCCGAGCGGCCCACCGTGTAGGTGTGCTCGCCCGGGGTGCCGAGCCCTTCGTAGTCGGTGACCGCGACGGCCCAGCCGCGCAGGGTCAGCTGCTGGATCAGATTGGCCTCGACGGTCGTGCCGGTGGGGAATCCGGCGCTCGGTGCGCAGCTGTCGGCGAGGCCGACCGTGCCGACGGCGTAGCTGACCAGAGGACGGGGGCCGGTGCGGCCGTCCTGCGGGACGATCACCGTGCCGGAGACGGTGTTCGGGGCGCCGTCGGCGGTGGTGGAGCGGTAGGTGATCCGCCAGGCCTTGGTCGCGGTGGGCTGTCCGGGAAGGGGGTGGAAAGCGCTCGGCGCCGAGCCGACGATGTCGCCGGGGCCTACGGCCCGCGTGTCGTCCGCGGACGCTGTGGGGGTGGCTGCCGAGAGGGCGAGTGCGGCCATGACGGCCAGCACCCGGGTGGGTACACGCATTGCGGCTCTCCCAACGGTCCAGTGATGCTGGGCAGTTGACGGAAAGGTAGTGACCCGTGAGTAAGTTCCGTCCTGACCGGGCAGCTCAGCTTCACTGACTGAGGGTCAACTCGCGTCGGTCGACCCGCCGTGATCAACGACGTCGGCCTGTCCGCGGTACGCACCCGGTGTCGTCCCCGTCCACCGCCGGAACGCCCGGTGGAAGGACGTGTCCTCGGAGAAACCCAGGCGCGCCGCGAGTTCCGCTATCGGCTCGTGCCTCTCGGCGAGACCGGCGATCGCCGCGTCCCGCCGCACCGCGTCCTTCAGTTGCCGGTAGGACGTCTCCTCCTGCTGAAGCCTCCGCCGCAGCGTCGCCGGGCTGACCGCCAGCCGGGCTGCGGTCTCGTCCAGCGAGGGGAGCCTCGGGGAAGCCCGCAGTGAGCGGGCGAGCGCGCGGCGCACCTGCTCGCCGACGGTCGCCGCGTACTCCCGCCGGCTCAGCAACTCGAAGGGCGAGGCCCGCAGCATCTCCTCCAGCGCCGGCTCGTCCCGCAGCAGCGGCGATGCGAGCCACTGGGCGGAGAAGACGGCCGTGGTGACGGGCTCCCCGTAGCGGACGGGGCAGCCGAAGAGGTACGGGTACTCGTCGTGGTGCGGCGGCGGGGGGTAGCCGAACCCGGCTCGCAGCAGCGGGATGCGGCGGCCGATGAACCAGCTGCACAGCCGGTGCCAGATGACCACCAGACACTCGGCGAGGAAGCGGTCCTCGTCCCGGCCGAGGTCGTTGCGCACGACGAACGCCGCTTCGTCGCCGTCCCGGGTGAGGGCGAGGTCGGGGCCGCCGGGGAACAGCCCGTAGAAGGCGGCGCCGCGCTCGATCGCAGCGCCCAGATCGCGGCAGCCCAGCGTGGCGTGGCACATCATCGCGAAGGTGCCCGGGCGGCTCGGCGCCGAGCCGAGACCGAGGAACTCGTCGTGGGTCGCCCGGTACAGCGCCCGGAACAGCAGGCCGAACTGGTCGAGGGTGACCCGGGCCCGGTCGTCGCTCAGCAGCAGCGGGGGAATGCCGGCGGTCTGCAGCAGCGGGACGGTGTCGAGGCCGTGACGCTCCGCCCCGCGCAGCACCGCCCGCACATGGTGCACGGTGATCGTCCGCTTCCCCATGGTCATCGACGGTAGCGGGGTTGAGCGGTGGGGTCAGCGGGCGTGACGGTTTCCGTCGTGCCACCGCCGGTGGCCACGTCCTGACGTTCGGTGCATGACAGATGAAGAGCGGGAACGGCCCGGCACGCTCGCGGTGTGCGCCGAGTGGGCCGCCGACCGTACGCGGACCATCCCGCGCTGCCGTTCACGCGGGGCGGCTCCTGGCACACGGTGTCGTACGCCGGACTGCGCGACACCGTCCGGACGATCGGGCAGGGGCTGATGGGCCTCGGCGTGCAGGTCGGGGACCGGGAGGTGCTCGACCAGGAGGGCCGGCTGCACACCGGGGACCTGGGCCCATTCAAGACCGGCGACGCGGATCCGGCGGCCGTCCGCGCCCTGGTCCGAGAAGCCGTCGACGCGGCGAACGCGCAGGCCGCCCGGCCGGCCCGGATCCGGGCCTTCGCTGTGTCGGAGGAGGACTTCACCATCGGGGACGGAGTGCTCACGCCCGCCCTGAAGGTCCGCCGGCGGGCCGTGCCGGAGCGGTACGCCGATGTCATCGACGGGCTCTACGGCGACAGCTGAGGGTCCCGACGGACCAAGGCAGGAGCCCTGCCCCGCACTGGACGTACGGGGCAGGGCTCCTTGGTACTGCTAAGTCGTGCGCGATCGACGACCCGTGGCTGATTAGGCCGGGGTCACGTTCTCCGCCTGCGGGCCCTTCGGGCCCTGAGTGACGTCGAAGTTCACGACCTGGTTCTCCTCGAGGGAGCGGAAGCCAGACGCGTTGATCGCGGAGTAGTGGACGAAGACATCCGGGCCGCCGCCGTCCTGGGCGATGAAGCCGAAGCCCTTTTCAGCGTTGAACCACTTGACGGTTCCGGTAGCCATAAGCCCTCCTTGGGCCAAAGGGTTGCCCTGCTCCAGAACCTGCAAACAAGTCTGAAAACTACAAAAGCCTGCGGGTCACATGCTCCGCAGGCTCTGTACTGCAAGGGAAACCAAACTGCAACTTGCGTCGAGCCTAGCACGCAGGGTGTTCACAGCGGTAGAGGGAAAGATCACGTCACCCGGACGTTTGAAAAGATCTTGGTCTGCTGACGAATCGCAGCTCGGGAGGGGCGCGGCCGGCGTCCACGTGCCCGCCCGGCGCGTGCCGCGCACGCCCCCGGCGCGTCGTGCCGGGCTCCACGGGTCTAGCCTCGCGATGTGGACAGTATTGGAGAAAGCACAGCAGTCGACCACCGTCGCAGCCGCCCCCGCGTGGGACACATCCAGTTCCTCAACTGTCTCCCCCTGTACTGGGGGCTGGCGCGCACCGGAACCCTCCTCGATCTCGAGCTGTCGAAGGACACCCCGGAGAAGCTCAGCGAGCAGCTGGTGCGCGGCGACCTGGACATCGCGCCCGTCACCCTCGTGGAATTCCTGCGCAACGCGGACCGGCTCGTCGCCTTCCCCGACCTCGCGGTCGGCTGTGACGGACCGGTCATGTCCTGCGTGATCGTGTCTCAGGTGCCACTGGAGAAGCTCTCCGGCGCGCGGGTCGCGCTCGGTTCCACCTCCCGCACCTCGGTACGCCTGGCGCAGCTGCTGCTGGCCGAGCAGTACCAGGTCACTCCGGACTACTACACGTGCCCGCCCGACCTCGGCCAGATGATGCTGGAGGCCGAGGCCGCCGTGCTGATCGGGGACGCCGCGCTGCGCGCCTCGCTGCACGACGCGCCGCGCCTCGGTCTCCAGGTCCACGATCTGGGGCTGATGTGGAAGGAGTGGACCGGGCTGCCGTTCGTCTTCGCGGTGTGGGCTGCGCGCAAGGACTATCTGGCCCGGGAGCCCGAGGTGGTGCACGAGGTCCACAAGGCCTTCCTCGCCTCCCGAGACCTCTCCCTCCAGGAGGTCGCCAAGGTCTCCGAGCAGGCCGCACGCTGGGAGACCTTCGACGCGGAGCTGCTGGAACGGTACTTCCGTACGCTCGACTTCCGCTTCGGTCCCGACCAGCTCGCCGGGGTGCGCGAGTTCGCCCGCCGAACGGGGCCGGCCACCGGCTACCCGTCGGACGTGGCGGTCGAACTGCTCGGCGCCCGATGACCGCCGGCCCGTGTGACCGCCGGGCCGCGTGATCGTTTCAGCGCGCTGACCCGCAGGGGTGCGCCGATCCGGAGGCCGCGCGCGGACCCACGGGCCGTGCTCTGGTCCTCAGGACGTGGGGACGGGCGCCTGCATGTGCTTGCTGATCCACTCGATGGATCCGTCACCCATCCCCTGCACATAGGTCTTGGCGTTGTGCTCGCCGTCCTGGATGACCTGGAGGCGGGTCTTCACCGGGCCCTTGCCGTAGTCGCGCACGAACTTCTTCACCCGCGCGACCCCCGACTCCTTCGAGCCCACCTGGAACGCCAGATAGACCGCGTTGGCCCGGGTGTCCGGCCTCGCGCCGAGCGTCTCGGCGAGCTTCTCCGGGTTGTTGGCCTGCCGTTGGGGCTCGTGGCCGGACCAGAGCGGGGAGTCCGGCACGGTGTCCGGGCCCGAGGCGATGACGGCCTTGAACCGGTCCGGCCGCTGGAGCACGGACTTCAGGCCCACGAACGCGCCGGAGGACGAGCCCATGAACGCCCAGCCGTCGCGGCTGGTGAAGGTGCGGAAGTTGGCCTTCACGAAGTCGGGGACGTCCTCGGTCATCCAGGTGCCCATCTTCGCCTGCCCGGGGATGTCGCTGCCGTCGTAGTAGTTCTTCGCGTCCGGGTTCAGCACCGGCATCACCACGATGAAGGGAAGGCTTTTGCCCTCCTTCGACCACGCGGCGATGCTGCTCTGGAGCTTGAGGTCGGTGCCCATCCAGTAGTTGTTGGGATAGCCGTTGCCGCCCGGCAGGGCTATCAGGACGGGGAAGCCGCTGCTCGCGTACTTCTCGTCGAAGTACTGCTCGGGCGCCCAGACCCAGACCTTGCCGGTGAAGCCGGACTTCCTGCCCTCCAGGGTGGTGACGCCGATCCGGGTGCCGTCGTCCAGCGTGTTCTGGGTGGTGAAGGAGGCCTTGGGGCCGGTCGGCATCAGCGTCTTCGCGGCGGCCTCGGCCGCCGCCCCGCCTCCGGACTGTGCGCCGCCGCCCCCGGCGGGGGCCTTCACGGACGGCCCGTCGAAGCTGACCGGTTCGCCCTCGTCGGAGCAGCCCGTGGCGAGCAGGACGGAGCCGAGGGCGACGGCGGTTATGAGGGCCTGGGAGAGGCGATTCACGAAGGGAGCTCCGAGGGTTCCGGCGCGGTCGGCGGCGCGGGCGGGGCGCAGGCATCTTTTCGGACAAGCTGCGCGAACGGCGACCAGGGAGACGGTCGGTGCCCGGGATCGGTTGGCCTGTGGACGCGGGCAATCCCCGTGATGCCGGACACGCCGGGGCCTACCCTGATGAGCAGCAGGGGCGGGCGTGGCAGACACGGAACAACCGGGGGAGTACAGATGCAGCCGCTGGATCCGGGCGAGCCGCGCAGCATCGGCGCGTACCGGCTGCTCGGGCGGCTGGGGGCGGGCGGAATGGGCCGCGTCTACCTCGGGCGCAGTGCCGGCGGCCGTACCGTCGCGGTGAAGATCGTCCATCCGCACTTCGCGCTCGACGAGGAGTTCCGGGCCCGCTTCCGCCGCGAGGTCGACGCGGCACGGCGGGTCGGCGGTCAGTGGACGGCACCCGTGCTCGACGCCGACCCGGAGGCGTCCGTGCCGTGGGTGGCGACCGGATATGTGGCCGGACCCCCGCTGTCCCAGGCGGTGACGGAACACGGCCCGCTGCCCAACCACTCGGTACGGGTGCTGGGCGCGGGTCTCGCCGAGGCGCTGGCGGCCGTGCACGCGCTGGAGCTGGTGCACCGCGATGTGAAGCCGTCCAACGTGCTCCTCACGCTCGACGGGCCGCGGCTGATCGACTTCGGGATCGCCCGCGCCACCGAGGGCACCGCTTCCCTCACCTCCACTGGTGTCTCCGTCGGATCGCCCGGCTACATGTCGCCCGAGCAGATCCTCGGCAAGGGCATCACCGGGGCCGCCGACGTCTTCTCGCTGGGCGCGGTCCTCGCCTTCGCGGCGACGGGCACGGCTCCCTTTCCCGGCGACTCCTCGGCGGCGCTGCTCTACAAGGTGGTGCACGAGGAACCCGAACTGGCCGGTCTGGAGGGCGATCTGCGGGATCTGGTGGCCCAATGCCTCGTCAAGGACCCCTCCGTGCGGCCGTCACCCGGTGAGATCGCGCGCCGGCTCGCGCCCGGCGGCGCCGCCGCGCTGGTCGCCGCCGGCTGGCTGCCGGGACCGTTGGTCGAGCAGGTGAGCCGGTCCGCGGTGACGCTGCTGAACCTGGAGCCCGCGGACGAGGCCGTGCCGGAGGCCGTGTCGGGGCCGGTGGCCTTCAGCAGTCCGGCGATCGGGACGTTCGGACCGCCGGTCGACCCCGTCGGCGGAGGGCCCTCCCACCCCGGCGGGGTGACGGCAGGGCCGGCCGCGCCACCCACCGGCGCCCCCGGCGCCCCCGGCGCCCCCGGGGCACCGCGCGGCAGGCGCAGGGTGAGCTGCACCGTGACCCTGACAGTCGCCGCCGCGCTGGCCGCGGTGACGATCGGCGGCGGCTTCCTGTTCGATCTGTGGCCGGGCACGGGCAGCGGAGCCGGCGACACCGACGCGGGGGCAGAACCCCCGGGCTCCGGCGCTGCGTCCACCCCCGGCCCGTCCACTCCCCGCCCCTCCGCCTCGGCCTCGCAGGAGCCCGGGGACCAGGTGACCGCCATACCGAAGGCCTTCATCGGCAGTTGGGAGGGCCCCTTCAAGGTCAGCCTCGCCGGCAGCGAACTGGAGGCGGGCACCTTCACCGTCGTCATCCGGGCGGGTAGGACGGGGGCGACCTTCGGCACGGTCAGCCAGTACGACGCGCTCGGCAACCTCTCCTGCGAGGACAACCTCGTCCTGCGGGGCGCGACGACCGCCGAACTCGTCGCCGACGGCAGCTCCAGCGGCAAACCCGGCAACACCTGCACACCGGGCACCCACACGGTGAAGCTGCGCCTGGACGGGGACCGGGTCCAGTACACCTCGCGCGAGCCGCGGGCGGGCGATCCGCGCGCCACGCTGGAGCGTACGGACTGACTCCGGGCACCGGCCGGAAGGCCGCCGAAGCGGCTGGCGTAGGCTGGAGCGGCCCGCAGATGCTCCGAAAAACCGCCGAAAGGTGACACCCGGTGACCGAGAAGGCCGACCTTCAGTCCGTGCTGGACCGTGCCGCTGAGGGCGGTCGGATCACGCCCGAGGAAGCGCTGGAGCTGTACCGCTCGGCCCCGCTGCACGCACTGGGCACGGCGGCCGACGCCGTCCGCCGAAGGCGCTACGCCGGTACCGAGCACATCGCGACGTACATCATCGAGCGCAACATCAACTACACCAACGTGTGTGTCACGGCCTGCAAGTTCTGCGCCTTCTACGCGCCGCCGAAGGACACCGCGAAGGGCTGGACCCGCGACCTCGAGGACATCCTGCGGCGCTGCGCCGAGACGGTCGAACTGGGCGGCACCCAGATCATGTTCCAGGGCGGTCACCACCCGGACTTCGGCGTGGAGTACTACGAGGAGCACTTCTCGGCGATCAAGAAGGCGTACCCGCAGCTGGTCATCCACTCCCTCGGTGCCTCCGAGGTCGAGCACATGGCCCGGATCTCGGGCGTGAGCGCCGAGGACGCGATCCGCCGCATCCACGCCGCGGGCCTCGACTCGTTC
The DNA here is from genome assembly GCF_040302905.1 of Streptomyces sp. NPDC096193. NCBI lineage: Bacteria > Bacillati > Actinomycetota > Actinomycetes > Kitasatosporales > Streptomycetaceae > Streptomyces > Streptomyces sp. NPDC096193. The sequence goes on from NZ_JBEOSJ010000003.1 coordinate 119,619, forward strand.
GCGGGCGCCGGCGCCGAATTGCTCCCGGCCCGCCCCCGCCAGGCGATCGCGCCGCTGAAGGAGTCCGGCGAACGCTGGCTGGAGATCATGGAGATCGCGCACCGCCTGGGCGTGGAGTCCACCTCCACCATGCTGATGGGTACCGGCGAGACCAACGCCGAGCGGATCGAGCACCTGCGCATGATCCGCGACGTGCAGGACCGGACCGGCGGCTTCCGCGCCTTCATCCCGTACACCTACCAGCCGCAGAACAACAAGCTGAAGGGCCAGACCCAGGCCACGCTCTTCGAGTACCTGCGCATCATCGCCATCGCCCGCCTCTTCCTCGACAACGTCGCCCACATCCAGGGCTCCTGGCTCACCACCGGCAAGGAGGTCGGCCAGCTCACCCTGCACTACGGCGCGGACGACCTCGGCTCGGTGATGCTGGAGGAGAACGTCGTCTCCTCGGCCGGCGCCAAGCACCGCTCCAACCTGCACGAGATCATCGAGATGATCCGCACCGCCGACCGCGTTCCGGCGCAGCGCTCCACGACCTACGAGCACATCGTCGTGCACGACGACCCGGCGAACGACCCGGTCGACGAGCGCGTGGCGTCGCACATCTCCTCGACGGCGATCGAGGGCGGCACGGCCCACCCGGAGCTCAAGCTGCTGAACGCCAACTGAGGCCGCCGTGCTGACGATCCATGTGGCCGACACCGTGTTCGCCGGCCACAGGGACGTGCGCGCGGTCGCCGTCGACGCCGGGCTCGTCGTCGGGACGGGCTCCTACGACGCGATGACCGCGGCCCGCCCGCAGGCGCGGGTGCGGACCTGGCCCGGGCTGCTGGTGCCGGGCCTGCGCCACCCCCGGGCCGTCGAACTGCTGGAGTCCGCCTACCACCCCGATCCCCGAGAGGCAGACGAGCTCGGCACCGAGCCGCTGACCGGGGATGCCCTGGCGGCCCTGGAGCTGGACGACAACCGTCTCGGCGGCAGCGCCCGCCGAGGAATCCAGCGGATGCTCGGACACGGTGTCACCGCCGTCACCGGCCCCTTCACCCGGACCCCGGTCCGCACGGCAGTGGCCCGCTCCGGACTGCGGGTCCGCGAGCCCGTGCAGGTCCGGGCGACGGACGTCGTCCCGCTCGATCCCTTGCGGATCCTTCCGCTGAGCGCGCTGCTCGACGGCGAGCTCGCGAACGGATCACCGGCCGACTTCGCCGTCTTCGACGTTCCCGTGGACGGACCGCCCGAAAAAGCGCTGCGCCTGCACGGCGCCGGGAAGTGTGTGGCGACGGTCCTCGGCGGCCGGCTGGTGTACCGGCGCGCCTAGGCGATCCCCGCGGCTGCTTGAATGGGCTGCGTGATCCGAGCCTCCCTGGACAAGCAGCCGCACGAAGTCGCCTCGATGTTCGACGACGTGGCGGCGAACTACGACCTCACCAACGACGTCCTCTCGCTGGGCCAGGACCGGCGGTGGCGCAAGGAGGTCGCGAAGGCGGTGGACGCGCGTCCGGCGCAGAAGATCCTCGACCTCGCGGCCGGCACCGGCACCTCCTCGCTGCCGTTCACCGCGGCCGGTGCGTACGTCGTGCCCTGCGACTTCTCCCTCGGCATGCTCCGTGAGGGCAAGAAGCGCAACGCCTGGCTGCCGCTGACCGCGGGCGACGCGACGCGACTGCCGTTCCGCGACGGCGTCTTCGACGCGGTGACGATCTCCTTCGGCCTGCGCAACGTGCAGGAGACGGACACGGCCCTGCGCGAGATGTACCGGGTGACCAGGCCCGGCGGACGCATCGTGATCTGCGAGTTCTCGCACCCCACGTGGGCCCCGTTCCGGACGGTGTACGAGGAGTACCTGATGCGGGCGCTGCCGCCGGTCGCGCGCGCGGTCTCCTCCAACCCCGACGCGTACGTCTACCTCGCCGAGTCCATCCAGTCCTGGCCCGACCAGCCCGAACTCGCGGCGAAGCTCCAGCGCGCGGGCTGGGCGAAGGTGGCCTGGCGGAACCTGTCGGGCGGGATCGTGGCGCTGCACCGGGGCACCAAGCCGGCCTGAGCCGTGCGCGGCGGGAACAACGGGCGAGCACGTCGGGGGAGTTGACGGGAACCGTCCGGCGGGCAGGATGTGTCAGTTCACTCGCAGCCCCGTTCCCCACGGTCCCGGAGTCCCCATGGCCTCGTACTGTCCGCACTGCGGTTCCCCGTCCCCGGACGAGGCACGCTTCTGCATGAAATGCGGGCGTGAGCGGCTTCCGGCCGCCGAGACCGGCCCACCGCCCGTGCCCCCGGCCCTGCCGCCCGCTCCTGTCGCGCTGCCCGCTCCCGCCCTCCCGCCACCTCCCGCCGGGCCCTCGCCCGTCGGGCAGTTCGCCGGCCGGGTCCTGCGCGGCGACTGGGCGCAGCCCGCGAAGGCCGCGCTCTTCCCGGCCGGGCTGCTGCTCGTGCTGGGCGTGGCCCTCGCGTTCCCCTCGTACGGACAGGACGACGAGGTCGTCGTCGGCTGGGTCGCACGGCTGCGGATCGCGCTCGCGATGCTGCTCCAAGGGGTCGGCGGCGGGTTCGAGATCAAGGCCGCGGAAGGAGGCTCGCCCTTCGGTGGGGACTTCGGGTCGGACTCGGGCCCGGGCTCGGACTCAGGCTCCGGCTCCGGCTTCGGCTCGGATTCCGGGTCCGGCTTCGGTGACGGATTCGGCTCGTCCGACGCCGCCATGGGCAGCGCCTCGCTCTCCCTGGTGCCGCTCACCGTGACCCTGCTCTTCGTCGCCGCGCTGTATCTGGGCGCCCGGATGCTGCGTACGCGCGGCGCCGGACCGGAGGCGGCCGTACGGCTGTCGCTCGTGGTCACCGCGGCGGTGCTGGTCCTCGGACTGTTCGCCCAGCCCGACATCGACGGCGTCGAGGTCTCCTCGTCGCCGCTGCTCGCGATGTTCGGAGCGCTGGCGATCTCGCTCGTCGTGAGCTGCGCCGTCCTCCTGCGCGACCACCTCGCCGGCCGGCTGGGCATGCGCCCGGGTGCCGCATCGGCGGTCCGTGCCCTCGGCACGGCGGTACGGGCGCTCGGCGCGGTCATCGCGCTCTGCTCGGTGGTGGGCTTCATCGTGTACGCGGTCCAGGACGACGTGGACGGTACGGCGCTGCTGGGCGCTCTGCCGTTCCTGCCCAACATCGGGTTCGCGGTGCTCGGAATGAGCTGGGGCGTACCAGTGGAGTACGACATCCAGGGGGAGGCCGGTGCCTTCGGATCGAGCTCGGCGAGCGGCGCCTTCGGACTGTCGGAGATCGGCGACCTGTGGGGCAACGCCGCGGTCGCCGGAGCCCTGGCGCTCGGTGTGGTCTGCGCGCTGACCCTCGGCATCCTGACGGCCCTGCGCTCACCGGACCGCCGTGAGCATCTGCTGACCGGCGGCTTCCTGCTCGGCCTGATCCTGCTGTTCCTGGGGCTCAGCGGACTCGCGGCGGATGTCTCGGGCGGTGTGGGCGACTTCGGCGGCCAGGGCCGTTCGGAGGTGGCCCCGAGCGTTCCGGACGCGTTCCTGTTCGGTCTGCTGTGGGTGGGAGGTGCGGTGTTTCTGGCCCCTTACGCAGCGAAATTGACGGGGCGTCAGCCAGCTGCTCCGCCGTACGCCCCGGGGCCGTCGGCCCACCCGCCGGCGCCCATGGCTCCGGGAGCCGCGGGCGCGACTGTCGCGGGCGCCTGGCCGGTGGCGGGCGCGCCGGGCCAGGGTGGAGCGGATGGGACCGACGGGCACGCGGTGGTGGCCGACGCGGGTCCGCCGCCGACCTCGGGTCACGATCTGCCGGCGACCGGGGAGGCACCCGTGGGACAGCCGCAGCCGGCGGCCCCGGACAAGCCGGCCGACCCGGCCCCCTCCGGCACGCCGGCCGCACCGGCAATCGCGCCGCCCGGCCCGGGCGTTCCGCCCGACGCTGCGCCCGCGGGTCCGCCGCTGCCCGGAACCCCCGGCGCCCCGGCGGCTCCCGGTGCGTACGGGCCGGGCGCTCCCGTGCCGGTGTACGACGCCGAGACGCATGTGCCGTCCGGCTACGGCCCCCAGACCTTCGACCTGGCCGCGAGGCACGTGACCGTGCCCCCGCCCGGGAACGACCAGGCCGCCGCGGCACGCCGGCGCAAGGTGCTCGTCTGGACCGGGACCCTCGTCGCCGCGTTCGTCATCGGCGGCGGTGTCGCGGCCGGAGTGCTGCTCCTGCAGAAGGACGACGGCGGTTCCGACCGCGGGTCGGACAAGTCCGCCGCCTCGCCCTCACAGGCGCCCTCGGCGCCCGCGTCCCCCTCGCCCTCTCCGACTCCTTCGCAGGAGCCCACCGCGGGGCCGGGCGCCAGTACGCCGCCCGGAGCCGACGCGACTCCCTCGCGGCCGGCCGACGGCGCACTGCCCGCCGGATTCGTCCTCAAGAACGACCCCGCCGGATTCACCGTCGCCGTCATGGACGGCTGGCAGCGGCGGCAGACCGGCAGCCAGATCTTCTACGAGGCTCCCACCGGGGGCTCGTACCTCCAGATCGGCGTCATCAAGAACGCGCCGCTGTCGTCCTACGAAAACTTCCTCGACCTGGAAAGCAAGCGCCAGGCGATTCCCGAGGTCCGGTACCAGCGTCTGCAACTGGTCCGGAACACCTTCCAGGGACGCCCCGGCGCGCTGTGGGAGTTCACCAACATCCCCGATCCCGAGAAGAGCACCGTGCTGCGCCATGTCATCGACCAGGCCTTCGTGGCGGCCGACGGCACGGAGTACGCGATCCTCTCCGGCGACCGGGCGGACCTGTGGGACGGCGAGAACGACGTGGTCTTCTCGACGGCTCTCAGCACCTTCAAGCCGAACTAGCCGACCAGACGAACTACCGACCGGCCGAACCCGGGGCGCGCACCTGGCCGTGCACCAGCCGAACAGGCCCAACCGCCCCGGGGCCGGTCCGGACCGCCGGGACCGGCCCACCGCCCCGGGGCCCGGTCCGCCGGCTCAGGCGTCGGCCAGGTCCAGCCGGAAGCAGTACCCCTGCCGCTTCGACACCGGGGCCGTGAACGTCTCCGACAACCGCATCCCGAGCCGCTCGGTCACCGCGATCGAGCGCGCGTTGGCCGGGGCGACCATGGCCACGACCTCGCCGACCCCCGCCGCCCGTACCCGCTCCAGCGTGGTGCGGGCGGCGGCGGTCACATAGCCCCTGCCCCAGGCACGCCGCGCCAGCCGCCAGCCGATCTCGATCTCGCCGACCGGTCCGAAGTCGGTGTGCGGCCAGGGCTGCGCGCCCGTGAAACCGATGACCTCGCCCTGCTCGTCGAGCATCGTCCAGAAGCAGAAGCCGCGCTCCGCGTCGTGCCGGCGCTGGCGTGCCGTGAGCTCCTCGTACACCGACAACTCGGCCGCCCTGCCGCCATGGAACTCCATGACCTCCGGGTCGGCGAAGACCCGGTGCCAGGCGACGGCGTCCTCGTCGGTGGGCACGCGGAGCTGTACGGCGGGGAGGAGCCTGCTCATAGGGGAGCCCTTCGGTCGCGGATCTGTACGCCCCCATAGACTGCACACGTCCAGTGCCATCCGGTACGCAATATCGAGTCTTCGGGAGAACCCGCCGTGACCGAGCCGCTCGCCAAGAACACGGCGCACACCGCGGATGTGATCGTTGTAGGGGCAGGCCCGGCCGGCTCCACGACCGCCTACCATCTCGCCAAGTCGGGCCTGGACGTTCTGCTGCTGGAGAAGACCGCGTTCCCGCGCGAGAAGGTGTGCGGCGACGGGCTGACCCCGCGCGCCACCAAGCAGCTGGTGGGCATGGGCATCGACATCTCCGAAGAGGCCGGCTGGCTGCGCAACAAGGGCCTGCGGATCATCGGCGGCGGAGTGCGGCTCCAGCTCGACTGGCCGGAACTCGCCTCGTTCCCGGACTACGGACTCGTCCGCAAGCGCGACGACTTCGACGAGCAGCTGGCCCGCCAGGCGCAGAAGGCGGGCGCACGGCTCCACGAGCGCTGCAACGTGGGCGCCCCGATCATCGACGAGCGGACCGGCCGGATCACCGGTGTGGAGGCCAAGCTCGGCGAGGAGAAGACCCCGGTCACCTTCCACGCCCCGCTGGTCGTCGCCGCCGACGGCAACTCCTCGCGCATCTCCCTCGCCATGGGTCTGCACCGCCGCGACGACCGCCCGATGGGCGTGGCCGTGCGCACGTACTTCACGAGCCCCCGCCACGACGACGACTACCTGGAGTCGTGGCTGGAGCTGTGGGACCGCCGCGGCCCGGGCGAGGACCGGCTGCTGCCGGGCTACGGCTGGATCTTCGGCATGGGCGACGGCACCTCCAACGTCGGCCTCGGTGTCCTCAACACCTCGGCGGCGTTCAAGGAGCTGGACTGGCGCGAGGTGCTGAAGGCCTGGTGCGCCTCGATGCCGGAGGACTGGGGCTACACCGAGGAGAACATGACGGGCCCGATCCGCGGCGCAGCCCTCCCGATGGCCTTCAACCGCCAGCCGCACTACACCAAGGGCCTGCTGCTCGTCGGTGACGCGGGCGGCCTGGTCAACCCGTTCAACGGCGAGGGCATCGCGTACGCCATGGAGTCCGGGGAGATCGCGGCCGACGTGATCGTCCAGGCGCACTCCCGCCGGACCCCCGCCCAGCGCGAGCTGGCGCTGCACCGCTACCCGAAGGTCCTCAAGGACACCTACGGCGGCTACTACACGCTGGGCCGCGCCTTCGTGAAGCTGATCGGCAACCCGAAGGTCATGAAGATCGCGACCCAGCGCGGTCTGTCCCACCCGATGCTGATGCGATTCACGCTGAAGATGCTGGCCAACCTCACCGACCCGACGGGCGGCGACGCGATGGACCGCATCATCAACGGCCTCTCCAAGGTGGCTCCGAAGGCCTGACGGCGGCCGAGCCCCGGCCCGTACGGTTCACACGGGTCAGGGGCGCTCGCACAGCGGGTCGTCGACGGCGCTCACGGTGTACGGAGGCTGCCCCGGCGGCTCGTCGTTCTGGCTGTTGACCACGTAGAGCCGGCATCCGTACCGGGCGAGCGTGGTCGGCAGGTCGAACCGCTCGCCGGTGAGCCGGTGCGTCACGGACCCGTTGCGCAGTTCTGGGTCCAGTCGGGCGATGTGAACGCCGTGCGGGGCACCGTGGTTGAGCACGGCGTACAGGGTGCGGCCGTGCAGCACCATGCCGTCCGCGCCGAACGACTCGCCGCCCAGCCCGAGTTGTTCCGTCCGCCGCGTGGCGACGTCCACCCGCCAGACGGCCTCGGTCCCGTTCGAGGCCACCAGGAGGGTCCGGCCGGCCGGGTCCGCCACGATCCCGTTCAGCAGCCAGTACTGCGGCGGGAACTGCGGGAAGGCCGAGCGGATGTCGAGCCATGGTTCGAGGGGGCCGAGGGTGCCGCCGCGGAGCGTGGCGCGGTGGACGACGGGATTGGCCCAGTCCGTGACGTAGACGGCGTCCCTCGTGATCACGAAGTCGTTGAGATCCGGTGCGCCGAGCGGACCGTCCGACGCGGTACGGGTGGCCGACAGCCGCCCGTGGCGGTCGTGGACGGTCAGCGTGGCGCCGCCCACCGAGAGCACCCGCCCGCGCGCGTCCGTGTGCACGCCGAGTGTGCTGGTGCGGTTCGCGGCCCCCCGCACGGGGAACGGCCGCAGCCGGGCGTCGCGGACGTGCCCGCGGTACAGCGCGCCGGTGCCGTCCGAGGAGACGTACAGGGTGCCGTCGCGGTCCACGGTGATTCCCTCGGGCAGGACGCCGGGGGAGCGTGAGACCACGTAGGTGCGCGGCAGTTCGTGGGCGCCGGCGGGGGCGGCCGGGCCGCCGAGGGCGACCAGCAGCGCCGAGGCGGCGAGGCACAGGAGTCGGGGAGAGCCGGGCATCGTGGTGTCTCCTTCGGGATCGGTGAACGGATGCCCGGAGCGTGGCGGAGCAGCGGGACGGCTTCATCGCCTTTCACATCTGGGCGAAAGGCTCCGGCGGGCCGATAATCGGTCCGTGTGATCCGTCTACACTTCTCCGACGCCGATCTGCGTCGGATCACTGTGGCCCCGGCGCCCAACGCCCTGTGGGAAACGGCGCTCAGCGTGCGCCGGCTGCGCGGTGTGCGGTCGTCCGGCGGCCGGGCACGGCCCGCGGCCGAGGCCTGGCAGCGGACGATGAACGCCGGCCTGCCGGCCCGGGCGGGCGTCCTGCTGGAGCTGGTGGGCCGGGACGGCTTCGTGCCGGACTTCCTGCTCCAGCCGTCCGCCCCCGACTTCGCGACGGCCGTCGAGTTGGCCGCGGGAGCGTCGGCCGGGCAACTGGCCGTCGATCTGGGGCTCTCCGACGCCCCGGGCTGGAACGGCGGCCTGGCCCGGCCCACCCGGTGGTCGAAGGAGCTCGCCGGCGGATCGCCGGCCGCCCGGCAGACGCTGGCGACGGATCTGCGCCGCTACCACTCCTCGTCGATCGCCCCGCTGTGGCCGCGGGTCCGCGCCGACGCACTGGCCGACCGGGCGCTGCGCTCCGAGGTGCTGCTGCGCGGCGGCGTGGACGCCCTGCTCACCACGCTGGGCCCGAACTGGCGCTGGCAACCGCCAACTTTGCACCTTTTGTCATCTTCCACGTACGACATCCCGTTGTGCGGCCGGGGGCTGCTGCTGATGCCGTCCTGGTTCGCGACCGGTCCGATGGTGATGTACCGGCCGGACGCGGCGACGGTCCTGGTGCATCCGATGCGTCACGCGGAGCGGCAGCCGGCCCCCACCGATGTGCTGGGGCCGCTGCTCGGGCACACCCGGGCCGCCGTGCTCGGAGCCCTGCGCGATCCGGCGACCACGACCGCGCTCGCGGAGCGCGTCGGCGTCGCGCCGGCCACCGCCAGCCAGCACGCCACGGTCCTGCGCAACGCCGGTCTGGTGGACACGGTCCGGACCGGGATCGCGGTGCTCCACAGCCTGACCCCTCTCGGACGGGCCCTGCTGGGCGCCTGAGGGCCAAAGAGGGGATCGCCGAAGGGCCGCGGCTCCGGCGGGAGCCACGGCCCTTCAGAAGGCTGGTGCAGGTGTCAGAGAACCCGGACCGCACCGCTCGCCGGGTAGCCCGACAGGTCCTGGATGACGACGCCCTTGCTGGGGTTGGCGGCGTCGAGGTACTGGCCGTCGCCGATGTAGACGCCGACGTGGTACGCGCTGCCGGCGCCACCCCAGTACAGGATGTCGCCGATCTGGAGGTTGCTGGTGCCCACCTGGGTGCCCGCCACCGACTGGTCCTGCGAGACGCGGGGGAGGTCGACGCCGACCTGCCGGAACGCGGCCTGGACGAGGCTGGAGCAGTCCCACGAGTTGGGGCCGGTGGCGCCCATGACGTAGGCGTCGCCGAGCTGGGCCTTGAGGAAGGCCACCACGGTCGCGGCGGAGCCGGTCGCGTTGGAGCTGCTGCTGCTGTCGCTGCTGTACGCGGCGAGCGTGGAACGCTCGCTGGTACGGGAGGCGCGCTCCTGGGACGCGGCCTCGGCACGCTGCTTCGCCTCGGCCTTCTCGGCCTCGGCCTTGCGGACCGCCTCGGCCTTGGCCTTCTTGGCGGCCTGCGCGGCCTTCGTGGCGGCAGCGTCCTCCTGCGCCTGCAACTCCTGGTCGAGAGCGACCTGCTGGGTCGCCTCGGCGGACTGCGCCACGGCTTGGGAGAGACCGGCGGTCAGGGTGGGCATCTCCATGGTCTCGGTGACCGGGTCGGCGTTGGCCGGTCCGGCGGCTCCGGCCACTGCGATCGTGCTGAGGACGCCACCGGCAACTCCGGCCCGGAGCGCCATCGTCGAGGCGCTGCGCCGGCGGGGTTTCCGGTGGCTGGGTATGTGAGCGGTGTGGGACATGGGACAACCGCTATCAGGGGGAACCGGTTCCCTTCAAGAAACGTGTGTTGCGCCACAGTTACGACCGGAACCTTTCAATCCGCTCCGGTCGGCGCTTTATTGACGCCCTAACGGGCAAACCGGGCATGCGTGATCACGGCTGTGATCATGGGCTTTCCGTAAAAGGTCCGAATTGCCTGGCGCTTACCATCGCTTCACACCGATGGCCAAGCCCGCTTTTGTTGAGAGTTTGAGCGAGTGGTACAGGTCACAGAAAGGTCACCTCCCGGACCCCCGGAAGTTCGTGGACGCGTGCACGCGTCCACCTTCGTCCGCGCAGGCGCTCGCCCGGGTGACGCGGCGTCCTCTATCACCCGATGCGGTCCATCGCCAATTTGCCCGACCGGGCCGTGCCTTGCTATGCCCGCACCCCTCCCACCAGCGGTAACGCAGGCAGATGTCACTTCTCGTGACCGCTCGGGCGCTTCGCGTATGAAGATCACCGCTCATCCGGCTTCATGATCCTTCGCCGGGTGGTGGAGATCACAAAGGCGTTGTCGTACCCCGTGTCGCAGATCACAGACCGGCAGGCATAGGATGCGGGGCAGTCGGGCTTGTGAACTGCCTCACATACACGCGATCTTCGAGGCGGCGAGGCGGATGCCCGGTGCGGTCCAACGGTCAAGGACGACTGGAAGGAGCGAGGAGGGTGAATGCTTACGCGCCCATCCTTGTGCTCGGCGCCCTCGGGGCAGGGTTTGCGATCTTCTCCGTGGTCATGGCCACGCTTATCGGCCCGAAGCGCTACAACAGGGCGAAACAAGAGGCGTACGAGTGCGGCATCGAACCCACTCCCACGCCGGCCGGCGGCGGCCGCTTTCCCATCAAGTACTACCTGACGGCGATGCTCTTCATCGTCTTCGACATCGAGATCGTCTTCCTCTACCCCTGGGCGGTCACCTTCGACGCCCTGGGGCTTTTCGGGCTCGTGGAGATGCTGCTCTTCGTGCTCACCGTCTTCGTCGCCTATGCGTATGTGTGGCGGCGCGGCGGTCTGGAATGGGACTGAGGGGCTGAGGGGCACCAATGGGACTCGAAGAGAAACTGCCGAGCGGTTTCCTGCTGACCACCGTCGAACAGGCCTCGGGCTGGGTGCGCAAGTCATCCGTCTTCCCGGCCACGTTCGGTCTGGCCTGCTGCGCCATCGAGATGATGACGACCGGTGCCGGACGGTACGACCTGGCCCGGTTCGGCATGGAGGTCTTCCGCGGCTCACCGCGCCAGGCCGACCTGATGATCGTGGCGGGCCGGGTGAGCCAGAAGATGGCGCCCGTCCTGCGGCAGGTCTACGACCAGATGCCCAACCCGAAGTGGGTCATCTCCATGGGCGTGTGCGCATCGTCGGGCGGAATGTTCAACAACTACGCCATTGTGCAGGGCGTCGACCATGTCGTCCCTGTCGACATCTATCTGCCCGGCTGCCCGCCGCGTCCGGAGATGCTGATGGACGCCATTCTCAAGCTCCACCAGAAGATCCAGTCCTCCAAGCTCGGCGTGAACGCGGAGGAAGCGGCCCGCGAGGCGGAGGAAGCGGCGCTCAAGGCGCTTCCTCTGATCGAGATGAAGGGGCTGCTCCGGTGAGTGACGTACCCGCGGCCGCCGTGCCGCAGACGACGAAGGATTCCGCACCCCTGTCCCCCCTGCCTTCGGCGGGCGGTACCCCGAGCGCGGGCGGAGAAGCGATTCAGGGGGTGCAGCGATGACGGACCAGCCGAACCCCGAGAAGGAGCTCAGCGAGCAGAACCTTCCGGGACAGCGTGGTGAGGGCGGCGAGGAGATCCGCGTCCAGCGGGGCATGTTCGGCGCCGACAGCGGCGGCGACACCTCGGGCTACGGTGGCCTCGTCCGCTCCATCCGGCTGCCCGGCCCGACGAACCGCCCCTACGGCGGCTACTTCGACGAGGTCGCCGACGAGCTCGAGGGCGCGCTGGAGGAACAGGGCCTCGTCCCCGGGAACGTCATCGAGAAGACGGTCGTCGACCGCGGGGAGCTCACCTTCCACGTCGCGCGCGAGCTGCTGACGCAGGTGGCCCGCACCCTGAGGGACGACCCGGCCCTGCGCTTCGAGCTGTGTACCGGTGTCAGCGGTGTCCACTATCCCGAGGACAAGGGCCGCGAGCTGCACGCCGTCTACCACCTGCGCTCGCTCACCCACGGCCGGCTGATCCGCCTCGAGGTCTCCGCCCCGGACAGCGACCCGCACGTGCCCTCCCTCGTCGCCGTCTATCCGACCAACGACTGGCACGAGCGCGAGACGTACGACTTCTTCGGGCTCGTCTTCGACGGCCACCCCGCCCTCACCCGGATCATGATGCCGGACGACTGGCAGGGCTACCCGCAGCGCAAGGACTATCCGCTCGGCGGCATCGCCGTCGAGTACAAAGGCGCCCAGATCCCGGCTCCTGACCAGCGGAGGTCGTACTCGTGAGTACATCGCACGCATCCGCACGCGAGACCACCGAGGGGACTGTATATACAGTCACCGGCGGCGACTGGGACGAGGTCGTGCAGAGCGCGGCCAAGGCCGACGACGAGCGCATCGTCGTCAACATGGGCCCGCAGCACCCCTCGACCCACGGCGTGCTCCGGCTGATCCTGGAGATCGACGGCGAGACGGTCACCGAGGCCCGCTGCGGCATCGGCTATCTCCACACCGGCATCGAGAAGAACCTCGAGTACCGGACCTGGACGCAGGGCACCACCTTCGTCACGCGCATGGATTACCTGACGCCGTTCTTCAACGAGACGGCGTACTGCCTCGCCGTGGAGAAGCTGCTCGGCATCGAGGACCAGATCCCCGACCGCGCGACGGTCATCCGCGTCCTGCTGATGGAGCTGAACCGGCTCTCCTCGCACCTGGTGTGCATCGCCACCGGCGGCATGGAGCTCGGCGCCACCACGATCATGATCTACGGCTTCCGCGATCGTGAACTGATTCTCGACATCTACGAACTGATCACCGGCCTGCGGATGAACCACGCGTACATCCGCCCCGGAGGCCTCGCCCAGGACCTGCCGCCGGGCGCCGTGGACCAGCTCCGCGAGTTCGTGAAGACGATGAAGAAGAACCTGCCGGAGTACGACAAGCTCGCCACCGGCAACCCGATCTTCAAGGCACGTATGCAGGACATCGGGTACCTCGACCTCACCGGGTGCATGGCGCTGGGCGCCACCGGACCGATCCTGCGCTCGGCGGGCCTCGCCCACGACCTGCGCAAGACCGACCCGTACTGCGGCTACGAGACGTACGACTTCGACGTCCCGACCGCCGACACCTGCGACTCCTACGGCCGCTTCCTCATCCGGCTGGAGGAGATGCGGCAGTCGCTGCGCATCGTCGAGCAGTGCCTGGACCGGCTGGAGCCCGGCCCGGTCATGGTCGCGGACAAGAAGATCGCCTGGCCCGCGCAGCTCGCGCTCGGGCCCGACGGACTCGGCAACTCCCTCGACCACATCAAGAAGATCATGGGCACCTCCATGGAGGCGCTGATCCACCACTTCAAGCTGGTGACCGAGGGCTTCCGGGTCCCCGCCGGGCAGGCGTACGCCGCCGTCGAGTCCCCCAAGGGCGAGCTCGGTGTCCATGTCGTCTCCGACGGGGGCACCCGCCCCTACCGGGTCCACTTCCGTGACCCGTCCTTCACCAACCTTCAGGCCATGGCGGCGATGTGCGAGGGCGGCCAGGTCGCCGACGTCATCGTCGCCGTCGCGTCCATCGACCCCGTGATGGGAGGCGTCGACCGGTGACCGCAAATCAAGAGGTGAGCCTGGGCATGCCCCAGCTCCCCGCCCCCGACTACCCGGCCGATGTACGCGCCAGGCTCGAAGCGGACGCGAAGGAGATCGTCGCCCGCTACCCCGACAGCCGGTCCGCCCTGCTGCCGCTGCTGCACCTGGTGCAGTCCGAGGAAGGCCATGTCACCCGTACCGGCGTGCGGTTCTGCTCCGAGGTGCTGGAGCTGACCACCGCCGAGGTCACCGCGGTGTCGACCTTCTACTCGATGTACCGGCGCAAGCCCTCCGGCGACTACCAGGTCGGGGTGTGCACCAACACGCTCTGCGCGGTGATGGGCGGCGACGCCATCTTCGACGACCTGAAGGAATACCTCGGGGTCGGCAACGGCGGACCCGACACCACGGCGGACGGCAAGGTCACCCTCGAACACATCGAGTGCAACGCGGCCTGCGACTTCGCCCCCGTCGTGATGGTCAACTGGGAGTTCTTCGACAACCAGACGCCCGAGTCCGCCCGCCGGCTCGTCGACGACCTGCGCGAGGGACGGCCCGTCGAGCCGACCCGCGGTGCGCCGCTGTGCACCTTCAAGGAGACCGCGCGCATCCTCGCCGGCTTCCCCGACGAGCGCCCCGGCGCCGTCGAGGCCACCGGCGGAGCGGGTCCCGCGTCGCTGATCGGACTGCGCCTCGCCAAAGGCGAGGCGACGGCCGCCCGGGTGGTCTCGCCACGCGCCGAGTCCCGCCAGGACGCCCCCCAGCCCGGTTCCGAGCACCTCAGCTCGCACGACGCACCGCAGCAGACCTCGGACTCCGACCCGGAGCACCCGGCCGGCCCGGTGACCGAGGAGGGGAAGTGATGACCGTGTCCACCGAATTCGGGGGCAGCGCCCAGGGCGAGAGCAGCCCCGAGAAGCTGCTCGCGCCGGTGCTGTCGGCCTTCTGGGACGAGGCCGAGTCCTGGACGCTGGAGACCTATCGGCGGCACGACGGCTACGAGGGTCTGCGCAAGGCACTGGCCATGTCGCCCGACGACCTCATCGCCTACGTCAAGGACTCCGGTCTGCGCGGTCGCGGCGGCGCCGGCTTCCCCACCGGAATGAAGTGGCAGTTCATTCCGCAGGGCGACGGCAAGCCGCACTACCTCGTCGTCAACGCCGACGAGTCGGAGCCGGGCACCTGCAAGGACATCCCGCTCCTCTTCGCCAACCCGCACTCCCTCATCGAGGGCATCGTGATCGCCTGTTACGCGATCCGCTCGAAGCATGCCTTCATCTATCTGCGCGGTGAGGTCGTCCCCGTACTGCGGCGGCTGCACGAGGCCGTGCGCGAGGCGTACGAAGCGGGCTTCCTCGGCACGGACATCCTCGGCAGCGGACTCGACCTCGAACTCACCGTGCACGCGGGCGCGGGCGCCTACATCTGCGGTGAGGAGACCGCGCTGCTGGACTCCCTGGAGGGCCGGCGCGGCCAGCCCCGGCTGCGCCCGCCCTTCCCCGCGGTCGCCGGTCTGTACGCCTGCCCCACGGTGGTGAACAACGTCGAGTCCATCGCGTCCGTTCCCGCGATCCTCCACAGGGGCAAGGACTGGTTCAAGTCGATGGGCAGCGAGAAGTCCCCGGGCTTCACGCTGTACTCGCTCAGCGGGCACGTCACCAGCCCCGGCCAGTACGAGGCCCCGCTCGGGATCACCCTGCGCCAGCTGCTCGACATGAGCGGCGGCATGCGGGCGGGCCACCGCCTCAAGTTCTGGACGCCGGGCGGCTCCTCCACCCCGATGTTCACTGACGAGCACCTCGACGTCCCGCTGGACTACGAGGGCGTCGGTGCGGCCGGTTCGATGCTCGGCACCAAGGCACTCCAGTGCTTCGACGAGACCACCTGTGTCGTCAGGGCGGTGACCCGCTGGACCGAGTTCTACGCGCACGAGTCCTGCGGCAAGTGCACACCGTGCCGTGAAGGCACCTACTGGCTCGTCCAGTTGCTGCGCGACATCGAGGCGGGCAAGGGCGAGATGGCCGACCTCGACAAGCTCAACGACATCGCCGACAACATCAACGGCAAGTCGTTCTGCGCGCTCGGCGACGGCGCCGCGTCCCCGATCTTCTCCTCGCTCAAGTACTTCCGCGAGGAGTACGAGCAGCACATCACCGGCAAGGGCTGCCCCTTCGACCCCGCCCTGTCGACCCTCTGGGCCGACCGGCACACCACTACGGAGGTGAACGCATGACGGTCACTACAAGCGCTCCCTCCGGGGGCGGGGAGGCGGCTGTGCCGCCCGAGGACCTCGTCTCGCTGACGATCGACGGCGTGGAGATCTCCGTCCCCAAGGGGACGCTGGTCATCCGGGCCGCCGAGCTGCTCGGCATCGAGATCCCGCGGTTCTGCGACCACCCCCTGCTCGACCCGGCCGGTGCCTGCCGGCAGTGCATCGTCGAGGTCGAGGGCCAGCGCAAGCCGATGGCCTCCTGCACCATCACCTGCACCGACGGCATGGTCGTCAAGTCGCAGCTCACCTCGCCCGTCGCCGAGAAGGCGCAGAAGGGCGTGATGGAGCTGCTGCTGATCAACCATCCGCTCGACTGCCCGGTCTGCGACAAGGGCGGCGAGTGCCCGCTGCAGAACCAGGCGATGTCGCACGGCGGCGCCGAGTCCCGCTTCGAGGGAAAGAAGCGGACGTTCGAGAAGCCGGTGCCGATCTCCACCCAGGTGCTGCTGGACCGCGAGCGGTGCGTGCTCTGCGCACGCTGCACCCGCTTCTCCAACCAGGTCGCCGGCGACCCGATGATCGAACTCCTGGAGCGCGGTGCGCTCCAGCAGGTCGGCACCGGCGAGGGCGATCCCTTCGAGTCGTACTTCTCCGGCAACACCATCCAGATCTGCCCGGTGGGCGCGCTGACCTCGGCGGCGTACCGATTCCGCTCCCGCCCCTTCGACCTGGTCTCCTCGCCGAGCGTGTGCGAGCACTGCTCGAGCGGCTGCGCGACCCGCACCGACCACCGGCGTGGCAAGGTCATGCGGCGGCTCGCGGCCGACGACCCCGAGGTCAACGAGGAGTGGATCTGCGACAAGGGGCGCTTCGGCTTCCGCTACGCGCAGCGCCACGACCGTCTGACCACCCCGCTCGTGCGCAACCCCGGGACCCGCGAGCTGGAACCGGCTAGCTGGCCCGAGGCGCTGGCCGCCGCGGCCGCCGGACTGACCGCGGCCCGCGGCCGGGCCGGCGTCCTGCTGGGCGGCCGGCTCACCGTCGAGGACTCCTACGCGTACGCCAAGTTCGCCCGGGTCGCCCTCGACACCAACGATGTCGACTTCCGTGCCCGGGTGCATTCCTCCGAGGAGGCCGACTTCCTGGCCAACCGGGTCGCCGGCCGCGGCCGCGACCTGGACGGCAGCGGGCTCACCTACCGGGCGCTGGAGAAGGCGCCCGCGGTCCTGCTCGTCGGATTCGAGTCCGAGGAGGAGGCCGCCGGGGTCTTCCTGCGGCTGCGCAAGGCGCACCGCAAGCACGGCCAGCGCACCTTCTCCCTGGCCACCCACGCCACCCGCGGTCTGGAGAAGGCGGGCGGCGTCCTGCTGCCCGCGGCCCCCGGCACCGAGACCGAGTGGCTGGACGCGCTCAGCAGCAACGTCGGCCTGGAGGGCGACGGTTCGGCCGCGGCCGACGCGCTGCGCGCCGAGGGCGCGGTGATCGTGGTGGGCGAGCGGCTCGCGGCCGTGCCCGGCGGGCTCACCGCCGCCGTACGGACGGCGACCGCGACCGGCGCCCAGCTGGTGTGGATCCCGCGCAGGGCGGGCGAGCGCGGCGCGGTCGAGGCGGGCGCGATCCCCTCACTGCTGCCCGGCGGCCGCCCGGCCACCGACCCGCGGGCCCGCGAGGAGACCGCCGAGGTCTGGCGGGTCCGCGAACTCCCGCACCGCTACGGCCGCGACACCGGCCAGATCGTCGAGGCCGCCGCCACCGGCGAACTGGGCGCGCTGGTCGTCGCGGGCGTCGAGGTCGCGGACCTGCCGGACCCGGCGCGCGCGCGTGAGGCGCTCGACTCGGTCGGCTTCCTGGTCTCCCTGGAGCTGCGGCCGAGCGAGGTCACCGAGCGGGCCGACGTGGTCTTCCCGGTCGCCGCCGTCGCCGAGAAGTCCGGCACCTTCCTCAACTGGGAAGGCCGGGCGCGGATGTTCGAGGCCGCGCTCAAGCCGGAACAGATGACGCGCCGGCTGGCGCCGTCCGACGCGCGGGTGCTGCACATGCTCGCCGACGAACTCGACGTCCCCTTCGGACTGCCCGACCTCAGGTCGGCCCGCAGGGAGCTGGACCGGCTCGGCTCATGGGACGGCCCGCGGGCCACCGAACCGATGGAGTCCGCACAGTCGCTGCCCCGCCCCGGCGAGGGCGAGGCGGTACTGGCCGGACACCGGCTGCTGCTCGACCAGGGCCTGCTCCAGCAGGGCGACGAGGCGCTGGCGGGCACCCGCCACGCGGCGGTCGCCCGGCTCTCGGCGACGACCGCGGCCGAGACCGGCGTCAAGGACGGCGACGTCCTGTCCGTCTCGGGCCCGTCGGGTTCGGTCAGCTTCCCGCTCCGGGTGACGGCGATGCCGGACCGGGTGGTGTGGCTGCCGCTGAACTCCGCGGGCGGCGGCGTCACGTCGGACACCGGCGCCCTCCCCGGACAGCTGGTCCGCATCGGCCCGGCCGCGGCCCAGGCCGTCACCACTGAGGTACCGGAGGTGCGAGCGTGAATGCCCTCGCTCATTTCGCGGAAGCCCAGCAGAGCGTTCTCGCCGCCGAGGATCTCTCGATGTTCGGGCGCGACCCGTGGTGGCTCGTCGTCATCAAGGCCGTGTTCTGCTTCGCCTTCCTGATGATCACCGTGCTGTTCTCCATCGTGTGGGAGCGCAAGGTGGTGGCCTGGATGCAGCTGCGCATCGGGCCCAACCGGCACGGCCCCTGGGGCATGCTCCAGTCGCTCGCCGACGGCATCAAGCTCATGCTCAAGGAAGACCTGATCGTCAAGCGCGCGGACAAGGTCGTCTACGTCCTCGCGCCGGTCGTCGCCGCGATCCCGGCCTTCATGGCGATCGCGGTGATCCCGTTCGGCCCGGCCGGCAACGAGGTCTCGATCTTCGGCCACCGCACCACGATGCAGCTGACCGACCTGCCGATCGCGATGCTCTACATCCTCGCGATCGCCTCGGTCGGCATCTACGGCATCGTGCTCGCGGGCTGGTCGTCCGGCTCCACGTACCCGCTCCTCGGCGGACTCCGCTCCTGCGCGCAGATGATCTCGTACGAGATCGCGATGGGCGCGGCCTTCGCCTCCGTCTTCCTCTACTCGGGGTCGATGTCGACCTCGGCGATCGTCGAGGCACAGGCGGACCGCTGGTACATCATCCTGCTGCCGGTCTCGTTCATCATCTATGTGATCACGATGGTCGGTGAGACCAACCGGGCGCCGTTCGACATGCCGGAGTCCGAGGGCGACCTGGTCGGCGGCTTCAACACCGAGTACAGCTCGATCAAGTTCGCGATGTTCATGCTGGCCGAGTACGTCAACATGGTCACCGTCTCCGCCGTCTCGGTCACCCTCTTCCTGGGCGGCTGGCGGGCCCCCTACCCGATCTCCACCTTCTGGGAGGGCGCGAACCACGGCTGGTGGCCGATGCTCTGGTTCGTCATCAAGGTCCAACTGCTGTTGTTCTTCTTCATCTGGCTGCGCGGCACGCTTCCCCGGGTCCGCTACGACCAGCTGATGAAGCTCGGCTGGAAGGTCCTCATCCCCGTCTCCGTGGTGTGGCTGATGCTGGTCGCGACCGTGCGGGCGCTGCGGAACGAGAACTACGACTTCCAGCAGATCGTGCTCTACGTCGGCGGCGCGGTCATCGCCGTCCTGCTGCTCTCCTTCGTCTTCGACATCTTCCGAGGCAAGAAGGAGAAGGAGGCGGAGGACCGAGCGGCGAAGGAACCGCCCGCGGCCTTCGACCCGATGGCGGGCGGATTCCCCGTACCGCCGCTGCCGGGACAGGAGTTGCCGCCGGTGCCGCGCAGGCGTCCGCGCCGGGAGCGCGAGCTGATTGTCAGTGGCGGACCCGATACTCAGGGTGACGGACCTCGTGACGGAAAGGAGGCTGACGGTGTCTGAGGGATCCGAGAACAAGTTCCAGAATCCGGTTGCCGGCTTCGGCGTGACCTTCAAGGCCATGTTCAAGAAGCGGCTGACCGAGCAGTACCCGGAGGAGCAGAAGGTCACGGCGCCGCGCTTCCACGGCCGGCACCAGCTCAACCGGCACCCGGACGGCCTCGAGAAGTGCATCGGGTGCGAACTGTGCGCCTGGGCCTGTCCGGCGGACGCGATCTATGTGGAGGGCGCGGACAACACCGAGGAGGAGCGCTACTCCCCGGGCGAGAGGTACGGCCGCGTCTACCAGATCAACTACGCCCGCTGCATCCTGTGCGGGCTGTGCATCGAGGCCTGCCCGACCCGGGCGCTGACGATGACGAACGACTTCGAGCTGGCCGACAACTCCCGCGAGGCGCTGATCTACACCAAGGAGCAGCTCCTCGCCGGACTCGAGGAGGGCATGGTCGACTCGCCCCACTCGATCTTCCCCGGCACGGACGAGCAGGACTACTACCGGGGTCTGGTCACCGAGGCCGCTCCCGGCACGGTCCAGCAGGTCGCCCTCTCCAAGCAGGAGAAGCCGCAGGAAGGCGCCTCCACATTCGGTGACGAGGAACCGGCCTCGGGGAAGGTGGTCGGCTCATGAACGCCCTCGCCGCCACCACCACGTCGACGGGTGAGGCCGTCCAGTTCTGGGTGCTCGGCACCGTCGCCGTGATCGGCGCGCTCTGCACGATCCTGATGCGGCGGGCCGTGCACAGCGCGCTCTGCCTCGCCGGGACCATGATCGTCCTGGCGGTCTTCTACCTCGCCAACGGCGCCTACTTCCTCGGCGTCGTGCAGATCGTCGTCTACACCGGCGCGATCATGATGCTGTTCCTCTTCGTCGTCATGCTGGTCGGCGTCACCGCCGCCGACTCGCTCAAGGAGACGCTGAAGGGCCAGCGCTGGCTCGCCGCGGCCTGCGGACTCGGCTTCGGCATCCTGCTGATCGCCGGCATCGGCAACGCCTCGCTGAAGAACTTCAACGGACTCGGCACGGCCAACAGCGTCCACGGCGGCAACGTCGAAGGACTCGCCGCCCTGATCTTCACCAAGTACGTCTTCGCCTTCGAGATCACCGGCGCGCTGCTGATCACCGCGGCCGTCGGCGCGATGGTGCTCACCCACCGGGAGCGCACCGAGCGGGCCAAGACGCAGCGGGAGCTGTCCGAAGAGCGGGTCCGCGAGGGCAAGCACCTGCCTCCGCTGCCGGCTCCCGGTGTCTACGCCCGGCACAACGCCGTGGACATCGCCGGTCTGCTCCCGGACGGCACACCGTCCGAGCTCACGGTCATGCAGACGCTGCGGCAGCGCGGCCAGATCCGCGACGTGTCGGACGAGGCGCTGGCGGACCTCAAGGCGCTGGAGCGGCGCTCGGAGGACCGGCTCGGCCGTGACCACGACGAGCACGAAGAGGAGGTCGCGAAGTGAATCCCGTCAATTATCTGTATCTCGCAGCGCTGTTGTTCACCATCGGCGCGGCCGGGGTGCTGATCCGGCGGAACGCGATCGTCGTCTTCATGTGCGTCGAGCTGATGCTCAACGCCTGCAACCTCGCGTTCGTCGCCTTCTCCCGTATGCACGGCAACCTCGACGGCCAGATCATCGCGTTCTTCACGATGGTCGTCGCCGCCGCGGAGGTCGTCGTCGGGCTCGCGATCATCGTGTCGCTGTTCCGTTCCCGCCACTCGGCCTCGGTCGACGACGCCAGCCTGATGAAGCTGTAAGGGGTCGCAGACTCGTGGACAATGCAGAGAATTTGATTGCGCTGCTCGTCGCGGCGCCTTTGCTCGGAGCGGCGGTCCTGCTGTGCGGCGGGCGGCGGCTCGACCGCGCCGGCCACCTGCTCGGCACCGTGTTCGCCGGCGCCTCGTTCGTCATCGGCGTCGTGCTGTTCGCGGACATGCTGGGCAGGAGCGGTGAGGACCGGGCGCTGCACAGCACGCTCTACAGCTGGATCCCCGTCGAGGGCTTCCAGGCGGACGTCGCCTTCCAGCTCGACCAGTTGTCGATGACGTTCGTCCTGCTGATCACCGGTGTGGGCACCCTGATCCACATCTACTCCATCGGGTACATGGAGCACGACGAGCGGCGCCGCCGCTTCTTCGGCTATCTGAACCTGTTCCTCGCGGCCATGCTGCTGCTGGTCCTCGCCGACAACTACCTGCTGCTGTACGTCGGATGGGAGGGCGTCGGCCTCGCCTCGTACCTCCTCATCGGCTTCTGGCAGCACAAGCCCAGCGCGGCGACCGCGGCGAAGAAGGCCTTCCTCGTCAACCGCGTCGGCGACATGGGCCTGTCGATCGCGATCATGCTGATGTTCACCACCTTCGGGACCTTCGCCTTCGGGCCGGTTCTGGAGGCGACGGGCGAGACGAGCGAGGGCAAGCTGACGGCCATCGGCCTGCTGCTGCTGCTGGCGGCCTGCGGCAAGTCCGCCCAGGTGCCGCTGCAGTCCTGGCTCGGGGATGCGATGGAGGGCCCGACCCCGGTCTCCGCCCTCATCCACGCCGCGACCATGGTGACCGCCGGTGTGTATCTGATCGTCCGCTCCGGCGCGATCTTCAACGCCGCACCCGACGCCCAGCTGGCCGTCGTGATCGTCGGCGCCGTCACGCTCCTGTTCGGTGCGATCGTCGGTTGCGCCAAGGACGACATCAAGAAGGCCCTCGCCGGCTCGACGATGTCGCAGATCGGCTACATGATCCTGGCGGCCGGTCTCGGCCCGATCGGATACGCCTTCGCGATCATGCACCTGGTGACGCACGGCTTCTTCAAGGCCGGGCTGTTCCTCGGCGCCGGTTCGGTCATGCACGGCATGAACGACGAGGTCGACATGCGCAAGTACGGCGGCCTGCGGAAGTACATGCCGGTCACCTTCGTCACCTTCGGGCTCGGCTACCTCGCGATCATCGGATTCCCGGGGCTGTCCGGCTTCTGGTCCAAGGACAAGATCATCGAGGCGGCCTTCGCGTACGACGACGGCATCCGCGGCTGGATCTTCGGCGGAGTCGCCCTGCTGGGCGCCGGCATCACCGCGTTCTACATGACGCGCGTGATGATCATGACCTTCTTCGGTGAGAAGCGCTGGCAGCCCGACGCGGAAGGCCATGAGCCGCATCCGCACGAGTCGCCCAAGTCGATGACGATCCCGATGGTCGTGCTCGCCTTCGGATCGGTCTTCGCCGGTGGACTGTTCAGCCTGAACGAGTCCTTCGTGAAGTGGCTCGAGCCGGTCACCCAGTTCGAGCACCCGCACCCGGTGATCAGCGTCCCGGCCATCACGGCCTCCACGGTCGTCGTGCTGCTGCTCGGCGCCGGACTCGCCTATCTGATGTACGGGCGCAAGCCGGTACCGGTGGTGGCGCCGCGCGCCTCGCTGCTCACCCGGGCCGCGCGTCGCGACCTGTACCAGGACGACGTCAACCACGTGGTCCTGGTCCGCGGCGGCGAACACCTCACCCGCTCCCTGGTCTACGTCGACCACACCCTGGTCGACGGCGTGGTGAACGGCACGGCCGCCTCGGTCGGCGGGCTCTCGGGCCGCCTGCGCAAGCTGCAGAACGGCTACGCCCGCTCGTACGCCGTCTCGATGTTCGGAGGTACGGCGGTGCTGATCGCCGCGACCCTGCTGATGAGGGCGGTGTAACTGCTATGTCTTTCCCGCTCCTTACGGTGACGGCGGTACTTCCGGCAGTCGGTGCGATCGCCACCGCCGCGGTGCCCGCCGCGCGGCGGACCGCAGCGAAGTGGCTGGCGCTGCTGTTCTCGCTCGCCACACTCGTGCTCGCCGCGATCGTGCTCGTACGGTTCGAGCCCGGCGGTGACCGCTACCAGCTCACCGAGTCGCACGCCTGGATCGCGGACTTCGGCGTCCGGTACGAACTGGGCGTCGACGGCATCGGGGTGGCGCTGATCGCGCTCACCGCGCTGCTCATCCCGTTCGTCATCGGCGCCGGATGGAACGACGCCGAGCCCCAGGAGACCGGCAGCAAGCGCTGGCGGCCCACCCAGGGGTTCTTCGCGCTGATCCTCATGGTCGAGGCGATGGTGATCCTCTCCTTCGAGGCCACCGACGTCTTCCTCTTCTACATCCTGTTCGAAGCCATGCTCATCCCGATGTACTTCCTCATCGGCGGCTTCGGCGACCGGGCCCACGCGGGCGGGGACGAGGCGGCGGCGACCCAGCGGTCGTACGCGGCCGTGAAGTTCCTCCTCTACAACCTGGTCGGCGGACTGATCATGCTGGCCGCGGTCATCGGTCTCTACGTCGTCGCGGGGAGCTTCTCGCTCTCCGAGATCGCGGAGGCCCGGGCGAGCGGTCAGCTGGACATGGCGACCAACACCGAACGGTGGCTGTTCCTCGGCTTCTTCTTCGCCTTCGCGATCAAGGCGCCGCTGTGGCCGCTGCACACCTGGCTGCCGAACGCGATGGGGGAGGCGACCGCACCGGTCGCCGTGCTGATCACCGCGGTCGTCGACAAGGTCGGCACCTTCGCGATGCTCCGCTTCTGCCTCCAGCTCTTCCCCGAGGCCTCCAAGTGGGCCACGCCGGTGATCCTGGTGCTGGCGCTGATCAGCATCGTCTACGGCGCCCTGCTCGCCGTCGGTCAGCGCGACATCAAGCGACTGGTCGCCTACGCCTCGATCTCGCACTTCGGCTTCATCGTCCTGGGCATCTTCGCGATGACCTCCCAGGGCCAGTCGGGCGCGACGCTCTACATGGTCAACCACGGGATCTCGACGGCCGCGCTGATGCTGGTGGCCGGCTTCCTGATCACCCGGCGCGGCTCGCGGCTCATCGCGGACTACGGCGGAGTGCAGAAGGTCGCGCCGGTGCTCGCCGGCACCTTCCTGATCGGCGGCCTCGCGACGCTCTCGCTGCCCGGACTGGCCCCGTTCGTCAGTGAGTTCCTGGTCCTGGTCGGCACGTTCGCGCGCTATCCGGTGGCCGGCATCATCGCCACCTTCGGCATCGTGCTCGCCGCGCTCTACACCCTCGTCCTCTACCAGCGGACGATGACCGGGCCGGTGAAGGCCGAGGTGCGGGGCATGCCCGACCTCAAGGCCCGTGAGCTGGCGGTGGTGGCGCCGCTGATCGCGCTGCTGATCTTCCTCGGCGTCTTCCCGAAGCCGCTGACGGACATCGTGAACCCGGCGGTCGAGCACACGATGTCCGACGTCCAGGAGAAGGACCCCCAGCCCGAGGTGGAGGCGGCCAAGTGAGCGCTACAGCTGTCCACAGCCTGTGGACGACGGCGGCTACGGCCGCACCGACGCCGCCGATCGACAAGATCCCGGCCCCGCACATCGAATACGCCCAGCTGGCGCCGGTACTGATCGTCGTCGGTGCCGCCGTCCTCGGTGTGCTGGTGGAGGCGTTCGTACCGCGCAAGGCCCGGTACCACACCCAGCTGTTCCTGACCGTCGTCGCTCTCGCCGCCGCGTTCGCCGCGATCGTCGGGCTCGCCGCCGGGGGATATGGCACCACCAAGGCGCACATCGCCGCGATGGGCGCGATCGCCGTCGACGGTCCCGCCCTCTTCCTCCAGGGCACCATTCTGCTGGCGTCGATGGTCGCGGTGTTCACCTTCGCCGAGCGCCGGCTCGACCCGGAGGCACACGGCAATCGCGTCGACTCGTTCGCGGCGCAGGCCGCCTCGGTACCCGGCAGCGACAGCGAAAAGGCCGCGGTCAAAGCCGGCTTCACCACCACGGAGGTCTTCCCGATCGCGCTGTTCGCGATCGCCGGCATGCTGGTCTTCCCGGCCGCCAACGACCTGCTGACCCTCTTCATCGCGCTCGAGGTCTTCTCACTCCCGCTGTATCTGCTGTGTGCGCTCGCCCGGCGCAAGCGGCTGATGTCGCAGGAGGCCGCGGTGAAGTACTTCCTGCTGGGCGCCTTCTCCTCCGCGTTCCTGCTCTTCGGCATCGCCCTGCTCTACGGGTACGCGGGCTCCGTCTCGTACGCCCGGATCGCGGACGTCGTCGACGGCAGCGTCCGCGCCATCGACCCGGCGCTCGCCGACACCATGGGCAACGACGCGCTGCTGCTCATCGGCGTCGCGATGATCCTGATGGGCCTGCTCTTCAAGGTCGGTGCCGTCCCGTTCCACATGTGGACGCCCGATGTCTACCAGGGAGCGCCGACCCCCATCACCGGCTTCATGGCTGCGGCGACCAAGGTGGCCGCGTTCGGCGCGCTGCTGCGGCTGCTGTACGTGGTGCTGCCGGGGCTGCGCTGGGACTGGCGGCCGGTCATGTGGGCCATCGCCATCGTCACCATGCTGGGCGGCGCGATCGTGGCCATCACCCAGACCGACATCAAGCGGCTGCTCGCGTACTCCTCGATCGCGCACGCCGGCTTCATCCTGGCCGGTGTCATCGCGACGACGCCCGACGGCATCTCGTCCGTCCTGTTCTACCTGGCGGCGTACTCCTTCGTGACGATCGGCGCGTTCGCGGTGGTCACGCTGGTGCGGGACGCGGGCGGCGAGGCGACACACCTGTCCAAGTGGGCGGGTCTGGGCCGTCGTTCACCCCTGGTCGCGGCCGTGTTCGCCGTCTTCCTGCTGGCCTTCGCCGGCATTCCGCTGACATCCGGCTTCTCGGGCAAGTTCGCGGTCTTCAAGGCGGCGGCGGAGGGCGGCGCGGGTGCGCTGGTCGTGGTCGGTGTGATCTCGTCCGCCATCGCCGCGTTCTTCTACATCCGGGTCATCGTGCTGATGTTCTTCAGCGAGCCGAAGGCGGACGGCCCGACGGTGGCCGTGCCGTCGGTGCTGACGACGACGGCGATCGCCGTCGGTGTCGCGGTGACGGTGGTGCTGGGCGTGGCCCCGCAGTACTTCCTGGACCTGGCGAACCAGGCCGGGGTGTTCGTGCGGTAGCCGTGCGCCGCGCGGTCCACGAAGGGCCCGACTCCCTCGGGGGAGCCGGGCCCTTCGTCTGCGCGGGGTTCCTGTTGTCGGTCAGGTGCGCGCGGCGTAGGCCCTGACGTCCGCGTCGGGGCCTACCCGGCGCGGACCACCGTGGCATGCGCCGCGCGGGGCCTCCGCGGAGGCGTCGCCCAGTGCCTCGGCCGGCGCGGGCACCGCCGTGCCGGGGGTCGTCCAGCGCCCCTACGGCCGTCTCCGCCGCTTCCGCGGGGCAGCCCGTCGCGCGCCGAGCGAATGGCAGGCCCGCCGCCCGCACGAGGACGTCCCGGTTGCCCAGGAGCCGCGTGAGCGAGCCGAGCGTCCGGCCGGGGGCGGCGTCACGCCGCAAGACCCTTCGCCACGGTGACGCGGACCTCAGGGCCGGTCGGTGGCGGCCGTTGTCGGCTCCCGGGCAGCGTCCATGGACACGAGCGCGGACCGTCTCCACCCGGACCCGAGTTCGAGCTCGTCCAGATCTGCCACCGGCGGCGCGCGGCGGGACGGACGTGATGCCCGGAACCCGCCGCTTCAGCCGGTGCTCGCCTCCCGGTCAGGTCGTGCACCCTCCCGCAGGCCATGCGGGAGATCCGCGCCCCGCTCAGGGCGTGCTCCGCCAGTCAGGCCGAGGGGACGATCCGGCCGGAGACCTCGCCGAGCCCCACGCGTACGCCGTCCGGGCCCGGAGCCCACGCGGTCATCGTGACCACATCGCCGTCCTCCAGGAAGGTCCGCTTGCCCTCGGGGAGTTCGAGCGCGTCCCGGCCGTTCCAGGTCAGCTCCAGCAGCGAACCGCGCTGGCCGACCTCCGGACCGCTGACCGTGCCGGAGCCGTAGAGGTCACCGGTGCGCAGGGAGGCACCGTTGACCGTCATGTGCGCCAGCTGCTGCGCGGCCGTCCAGTACATCGTGGCGAACGGCGGCTCGGCGATCACCTGTCCGTTGACCGCCACGCTGATTCGCAGGTCGAAGCCGCCCTTCTCGTCCTCGGCGGAGTCGTCGAGGTAGGGCAGCAGCTCGCGGTCGCGGGCCGGCGGATCGGTCCGGGCGGCGTCCAGGGCCTCCAGCGGCGTCACCCAGGCGGAGACGGAGGTGGCGAAGGACTTGCCGAGGAACGGGCCGAGCGGCACGTACTCCCAAGCCTGGATGTCCCTGGCCGACCAGTCGTTGAGCAGCGACAGACCGAAGACGTGGTCGCCGAAGTCGCCGAGGGCCACCGGCGTGCCCATCGGGGAAGGCGTGCCGACGACGAAGCCGACCTCCGCCTCGATGTCGAGCTTCAGGGACGGCCCGAACACGGGAGCGGCGTCGGCCGGTGCCTTGCGCTGGCCCGAGGGGCGTACGACATCGGTGCCGGAGACCACGACGGTGCCCGAGCGGCCGTGGTAACCGATCGGGAGGTGCTTCCAGTTGGGGGTGAGAGCGTCCCCATCCGGCCGGAAGATCCGGCCGACATTGGTGGCGTGGTGCTCGCTCGCGTAAAAGTCGACGTAGTCGGCGACCTCGTAGGGAAGGTGCAGCGTGACCGCGTCCAGCGGGTGCAGCAGCGGTTCCATGTCGGCGCGGTGCCCCGGCACGGTCACCCATGCGGTGATCGCGCGCCGCACGTCGCGCCAGGCGGTACGGCCCGCCGCGAGCAGGGGGTTGAGGTTCGGCCGGGCCAGCAGGGCGGCATAGGGCGAGCCGAGGGTGTGGGCCGCCGCACCGGCGTCGAGCACATGGTCCCCGATGCGTACGCCGACGCGACGGCGACCGGGGTCGTCGCCCGTGCTGAAGACGCCGTACGGGAGGTTGTGCGGGCCGAAGGGATCGCCCTCGGCCAGATCGAGCGGGCTCTGCTCGGACATCGGTGCCTGCCTCGCTTTCCACGGGTGTGGGTGACACGTTACGTGGACGCGGACCCGCCCCGGCAGGGCGTTCGGCCGGTCCCTCGCGGAAGACGTTTCTCCCAGGTCCGGTGGAAGACGATCTCCTCCCCGTCGCGGCACACCACCTCGTCCTCGACGAGGAAGCCGGCCGCGTCGCAGCTGATCCCGCAGCGGCTCTCGACCGTCACGTCCCAGGCCCTGTCGGGCCGGTGGAGCCGGGCCGTCCACTCGGCGCGGACACGGGCGGAGTGCGGGTCGTGCTCCAGGATCGTGCACGTCTCCCGCGCCTCCTCGGTGAGTTCGAGACCGTCGGGGTGGATCCGCCTGCCGCCCGGCCGGGGGTCGGTCTCCACGCGCCACTCGCCCCGGGCGACGTCCCGCACCACCAGGCGCTCCGGGCGTTCCTCGTCGAGTGTGGCGGGGGAGCTGACACCGAGCGGCTCGTACGGGTCGGGCTCCCCGAAGGTGATCCGGTCACCCGTCGTGGAGAGCGCTTCGCGCACCGGGAGTTCGAGGAAGGAGCCCTCGGGGTCGAGGGTGAAGCCCGCCGAGTCGCCCGCGGGCCAGATCCACGGCCAGTACGCGGAGGAGACGGCCAGCCGGACGCGGTGCCCGGCCGGGAAGGAGTGGCCCGCCGTGCCGAGTTCGAACGTCACGTCCTCCGCCCCGCCCGGCGTCCATGTGTCCTGCGGGCCGGCGCGGTGAGCCGTGAGGTCGACGCCGCCCCGGGCGACGAGCGTGGACGAGCCGTCCGGGGCGATGTCGCACAGCCGGGCGACCGCCTGGCCGTGCGGGCCGTCCGGACGCAGCCGCAGAGCGACCCGGGCCCGGCCCAGGATCTCGACCGGCCGGTCCGTGACGGGAAAGTCGAAGCAGGCGGAGTACGCGTCCTCCGCGCGCTGGTCGGGCGGCGGATCGGAGTCGTTCCCGGTGGGGACGGGCCGGCCGGCGTCCAGCCCGGTGTGCTGGGGCGAGTCGACGACGAGGGGTGCGCCGCCGAGCGGGTACGCGACCGTGCGGACGTGCGGTGACGGCAGGCTCGGTTCGGCGACCCAGTGACCCGAGGGGTGGGGGAGGTGCGGCGTGCTGATCCAGGCGCGGAGCAGGGGTTCGGCGGTGGGCACCCGGCCGCCCGCGTTCTTCAGATGGCGGTCCCACCAGGCGAGCGTCTCGCCGAGGAAGCCGATCGCGGGTCCCGGGTGGTCGGCGTGGTCCGGATAGCGGTGCGGCCAGGGACCGATGAGTCCGCGGACGCGGTCGGGCGGCAGCTGCGTCACCAGCCGCAGGACGGCTTCGCGGTAGGGGTCGTACAGCCCGCCCACGGCCAGGACGGCCGCGGTGATGCCCGCCGTGTCGTCCGCCCGTGCCTCGACGGGTTCCACCCGCGGCCGGTCCGGCTCCCGGGCCTCGGCGGCGTCCACCCGCGGCTGGTCCGTCTCGCGCGGCCGGTCCGGCTCCCGGGCCTCGGCGGCGTCCACCCGCGGCTGGTCCGTCTCGCGCGGCCGGGGCGCGAGCCAGGCGTGGGCGGGCGGCTCGACCGCCTCCAGGCGCTTCAGCCACATCTCGCGCCACTCCTTCCCGGCGAAGAGCGGATCGGGCGGGCGGCAGAGGGCGGACATCAGTGCCGCAGACCGGCTGAGCAGGCCCTCGGCACATACCGAACCGCCCGGGTGGTACGCGCCGTTGTCGTCCGGATCGTCGGTGGCGCACACGGCGACGACCGCCTTCAGCGGTTCCGGGGCGAGGGCCGCGACGCGCAGGGCCAGGGTGCCGCCGGTGCCGATCCCGAACACGCCGACGCGGCCCGTGCACCACGGTTGCGCGGCCAGCCACTCGACCACCTCCGCGCCGTCCGCCACCGCGCCGGGATCGCCCTCGGGGACGGGCAGGCCCTCGCTGTTGCCGTGTCCGCGTACATCCACACGGACGGACGCGTAGCCGTGTGCGGCGTACCAAGGGTGACGCTGGGCGTCACGCGCGGCGGTCGTATCGGTCAGCCTTTCCGGCGAATACTCGAGCAGGACCGGGACAGGCGCATCGGTGTACGGCCGCCACATCCGTGCGTACAGCCGAGTTCCGTCGGTCAGCGGAATCCGGACGTCCTCGTGGCTGGTTTCATACGGGGCATGCTGGAGCTGGTCCATGGCGGAGACCTCGGTGCACGGGGTGCGCCGGTCACGTCGGAGCCGGTCGCCGAACCCGGCGAAAGGGCTCACCCCTGGGCGTACGTGCTGATCACGAACATACCGGCGGCAGCGGGAAGCCGCCCATGGTGATCGAAAGGCGACCGGATACGCTGACTTGAGTGAATCGAGCGACACATCGACAATCCGTGTGATCGTCAGCAGACAGGAGACTCCCTCGTGAGCGTCGTCGGGCCGTTCGGGCTGAGCGTGCGGGACCAGGCTCTTGAGGCCGATGTCCAGACCGGACTGTCGGCCGTCGAGGCGGGTCTGCTCGATGCCACCAAGAGCGAGGTGCCCTTCATCACGGAGGCCGCGCAGCATCTCGTACGGGCCGGGGGGAAGCGGTTCCGGCCACTTCTGGTGATGCTGGCGGCCCAGTTCGGCGACCCCCACGCGCCGGGTGTGGTGCCCTCCGCCGTGGTCGTGGAGCTCACGCATCTCGCGACGCTCTACCACGACGACGTGATGGACGAGGCGGACGTACGGCGCGGTGTGGACAGCGCGAACGCCCGCTGGGGCAACTCGGTTGCCGTCCTGACCGGCGACTTCCTCTTCGCCCGGGCCAGCCACATACTGGCCGACCTGGGTCCGGAGGCCGTACGCATCCAGGCCGAGGCCTTCGAGAGACTGGTCACCGGCCAGATCCTGGAGACGGCGGGCCCGCGCGACGGCCGTGACCCCGTGGAGCACTACCTCGACGTCATCGGCGGCAAGACGGGCTCCCTGATCGCCGTCTCGGGCCGGTTCGGCGCGATGATGTCGGGTGCCGACGAGGGTGTCGTGGACATCCTGACCCAGTACGGCGAGCGGCTCGGCGTGGCGTTCCAGCTGGCCGACGACGTCCTCGACATCGCCAGCGACTCGCACGAGTCCGGCAAGACGCCGGGCACGGATCTGCGGGAGGGCATTCCGACGCTTCCCGTACTGCATCTGCGCGCGCGGGCCGAGGCGCAGGGGCTCCCGGAGGACCTGGAACTGGTCGCGCTGCTGGAGAGCGACCTCTCGGACGACGAGCTGCACGCCGACGCGCTGCGCCGGCTGCGGGTGCACCCCGCACTGGAGCAGGCGCGTCGCGACACCGTGCGCTACGCGCAGGAAGCGCGGGCGATGCTCGGGCCGTTGCCCGAATGTGATGCGAAGGCGGCGCTCGTGGAGCTCTGCGACCTGGTCGTGCACCGAGCGGGCTGACGCACCCCGCCAGACCTCTCCCCACTTGCGCGAACGCCCGGACGGGCGGCGCTGGTGAAGCGCACCAGGACCATCCTTGGCGGCAGCACCGCTGCCGTCGCCGCGGGCGTCGCCCTGGGCGTCCTGCCGGCCTTCGCGGCCGACGGAGACGGCTCCCGCCCACCGCTCCACAGGGGCGGGCGGCAGCGGTTCGGCCCCGGCCGTCCGGAGCGGAACGTCACCGCGACCGACACCTTGTCTCCCTGCACTCTGGGGAACCGAAACGCCGCGCCGTCGCGGTCACCGATGGCGGGCCGTCCCTGCACCGGAACCTCGTTGTGGCCGGACCCGGACCGGCGCGTCCGACAAGAACCTCCGCACAGGTCTTGCGTCACGGGTGCGGCACTTCCCCTACTGGATGGGGGAGGCGTCGCGCCTCTGCGTCATCCCAGAGCAGTACGACAAGTTGCTCCCGGGGTCTGACGCCTGAGTGCGGCCGATTTGGTCAGATTGGTAGTACCAGGCCTGACCAACCACGGAGGTAGGGCACACCATGGCACCGAACGACAGCGCACAGACCACCGAAGAGGCCAAGGACCTCGCAGCGGGCCGCCGCAAGGCCGCTCGCTACATCGTCCCGGTCGCGGTGGCCGGGGTGGCGGCGGCGACCATCGGGCTCGTCCCGGCGCTCGCTGCCTCCGGTGACCCCGATCTGCCGAAGATCAGCGCGCAGCAGCTCATCGAGAAGATCGCCGCATCGGACACCCAGCAGCTGTCCGGCACCGTCAAGGTCAACACCGACCTGGGCATCCCGGACATCGGCGGTCTCGCCGACTCCTTCGCGCCCAAGGGCGGCGACCGCGGGAACGAGCAGGGCTCGTCCGCGGCCCCCGACGGCAAGCTGATGGAGCTCGCCACCGGCACGCACACGCTGCGGGTCGCGGCCGACGGTCCGGACCGGCAGAAGGTGTCGATCCTGGAGGACGCGGCCGAGTACAGCCTGATCCACAACGGCGACGAGGTCTGGGCCTACGACAGCGCGACCAACGAGGCGTACCACTCCAAGGACGCGGCGAAGGACACCGCCGAGCAGCACGGAAAGGACCGCGCGGCGCCCGAGGATCTGCCGTCCACGCCCAAGGAGTTCGCGGACGAGGCTCTCAAGGCGGCGGGTGACACCACGTCCATCACCGTCGACGGCACCGCCCAGGTGGCCGGCCGCGACGCCTACCAGCTGCTCATCAAGCCCAAGCAGAGCGGCTCGACCATCGGCTCGATCAAGGTGGCGGTGGACGCGAAGACGGGCACCCCGCTGAAGTTCACGCTCACGCCGAGCGGCGGGGGCAAGGCAGCCGTCGACGTCGGATTCACCAAGGTCGACTTCTCCAAGCCGGCCGCGTCCACCTTCGACTTCAGCCCGCCCAAGGGCGCGAAGGTGACCGAGGCCGACGAGCTCGGTAAGGACCAGGGAGCCCCGAAGAACGAGAAGGACGTCAAGGGCTTCGAGGAGTTCCAGGGCCTGAACGTGATCGGTGAGGGCTGGACCTCCATCGCGAAGATCGAGGGTCCCGCCGGAAAGGGCTCCGCCGCCCCGAAGGAGGGTGACGTCCCGCCGGAGGCGCAGGGCTTCCTGGACGCCCTGGGCGACCCGGTGAAGGGCGAGTTCGGCTCGGGCACGGTCTTCAAGACCCGTCTCGTCAACGCCCTGATGACGGACGACGGCACCGTGTACGTCGGAGCGGTCACCAAGGACGCACTCGTGAAGGCCGCCGACGCGGGCAAGTAGACCAGGCAAGGGCAGGTAGCCCGATCGTGGTTGTCGTCCGCCCCGCCGTACGCTCCGTACGGTGGGGCGGAAGCCTGAGCGAGCGAACGGGGGCCGGTATGGCAGCTGTGATCGAGACGCACGGACTCACCAAGCGCTACCGCGGCGGCCAGCTCGCCGTTGACCGGCTCGACCTCGCCGTGCCCGCCGGCAGCGTCTTCGGCTTCCTCGGCCCCAACGGGTCGGGCAAGACCACCACCATCCGGATGCTGATGGGCCTCATCGAGCCCACCGCCGGCAGCGCGACCGTCCTCGGCGGCACCATGCCGCGTGCCGTACGGACGGTTCTGCCGCATGTGGGCGCGCTGATCGAGGGCCCGGCGCTGTACGGATTCCTGAGCGGCCGGGACAACCTGGTGCGGTACGACTCCGCCGACCCGAACGCCGATTCCCGCACCCGCGCGGCCCGCGTCGCCGCCGCCCTGGACCGGGTGGGGCTGACCTCGGCCGCGGGCAAGAAGGCCAAGGCGTACTCCCTCGGCATGAAGCAGCGGCTCGGCCTCGCGGCCGCGCTGCTCCAACCGCGCAAGCTCCTGGTGCTCGACGAGCCCACCAACGGCCTCGACCCGCAGGGCATGCGGGAGATCCGTGCCCTGATCCGGGCGCTGGCCGCCGACGGCACCACGGTCTTCCTCTCCTCGCACCTCCTCGACGAGATCGAGCAGGTCTGCACCCATGCGGCCGTCATGGCTCAGGGACGGCTGATCATCCAGGGCCCGGTGGCCGACCTCGCCGCCGGGGCCAGGGGCCGTCTGGTCGTCCTCACCCCCGACACCGGCGATGCCGCCCGGATCCTCAAGGAGCAGGGAGTCGCCGGGGTGGACGCCGAGGACGAGCGGGTGACGGGCGAGCCGCCGGGGCCCGACGCGGACCTGGCCGAACTCAACGCCGCCCTGGTCGGGGGCGGGGTGCGGGTACGGGGGTTCGGCGTCGAGCGCGCCTCCCTGGAGGACGCGTTCGTCGCGCTGACCGGAGAGGGATTCGATGTCGCGGGCTGAGGTGATCGGGACGGGCAGGAGCGACGGGGCCGATGGCGCCGACCGGCCGGGCGGCGCCGGCGGACCGGGCACCGGACCGCGGGCACTGTGGACCCTCGGCCTCTTCCGCTCCGAGCTGTTCACCACGCTGCGCCGCTGGCGGACGCTCGCCCTGCTGGCCGTGCTCGCCGCCGTACCCGTCCTGATCGGTATCGCCGTGAAGACCGAGACCGGCGACGGGGGCTCCTCCGGCGGAGGCGGCGGCGGGGGACCCGCCTTCATCACCCAGATCACCAACAACGGCCTGTTCCTGGTCTTCGCCGCGCTCGCCGCGACCCTGCCCGTGTTCCTCCCGATGGCCGTCGGGGTCGTCGCCGGCGACGCCATCGCGGGCGAGGCGAACGCGGGCACCCTGCGCTATCTGCTGGTCGCACCGGCGGGCCGGACCCGGCTGCTCCTCGCCAAGTACGCGACCGTCCTGACGTTCTGTCTGGTGGCTACCCTGGTGGTCGCCGCGTCCGCGCTCGCCGTCGGGGCGGTGCTCTTCCCGCTCGGCGATGTCACGACGATCTCCGGCACCACCATCTCGTTCGGGGACGGCCTGCTGCGGGCCGCGCTGATCGCGGTCGTCGTCGCGGCCTCCCTGGCCGGCCTCGCGGCCCTCGGCCTGTTCGTCTCGACGCTCACGGGCAGCGGCATCGCGGCCATGGCGACCACGGTCGGTCTGCTGATCACCGTGCAGATCCTGGACACGATCCCGCAGCTGGAGGCGCTCCACCCGTATCTCTTCCCGCACTACTGGCTCTCGTTCTCGGACCTGCTGCGGGAGCCGCTCTACTGGGACGACGTACAGAAGAACCTGGGGCTCCAGGCGCTGTACGCGGCGGTCTTCGGGGCCGCTGCCTGGGCTCGCTTCACGACGAAGGACATCACGGCGTAGGCGCTGCGGCTGTCCCCGCCGAGGCCGGGAGGCGAGACGCTCAGGTCACCGCGGCGAAGAACCGTTTGGCGTCCCTCACGGCCGCTTCGTCGTTCAGGACGTCACCGGGCCGGGAGCCGTTGCCGAGGAGGACGCCGCCCCGTTCCATCTTCAGATAGGCCGCGATGGTGTCGAGCGTGCCCACCAGCGGGTCGGCCGCCGCGCGGTCCGCGTCGGCGAGCGCGGTCACGCCCCACAGCGTGCGTCCCGCCATCCGGGCTCTGAAGTCCACGCCCGGCACCCGCATCCAGCCCGACCAGTGGTCGAGATAGCGCTTGGTGGAGGTCGAGACGGTGTACCAGTACAGCGGTGAGGCGATGACCAGGTCGGTCGCCTCCAGGGTGGCGTCCAGCAGGGTCGCGCCGTGCCCGGTGGGCGCGGGGTAGGCGCCGTCGTCCTCGTGCCGTGCGTCCTCGAAGTCCGGCAGCGGGAGGTCGGCCAGATGGAGCCAGCGCTGCTCGGCGCTCGCGGGAAGCTGCTCGGCGGCGAGCCGGGCCAGGGCCTCGGTATTGCCGTCGGTGCGGCTGCTGCCCAGCAGGAACAGGAACTTCCGGATCATCGCGTCTCCCCCTCGTATCGCGGACCGCCGTCCTCGAACGTGACTGCATGCGTGCGCAGTATATGCACACGCATGCAGTCGGTGGGGGGTGGCGGTCTTCGGGACAGCCGGATCAGCCGGTCAGAAGGTCAGCTTCCAGCTGTTGATGTGGCCCGTGTCCTGCGCGGCGACGTCCTGCACCCGCAGTTTCCAGGCGCCGTTGGCCGGCTCACTCGACGCGTTCACGGTGTAGGTGGCGACGACGTTGTCCGCCGAATCGTTGCTGCTGGAGTTCTTCAGCCGGTACGCGCTGCCGTCGGGGGCCACCAGGTCCACGACCAGGTCGCCGCGCCAGGTGTGCCGGATGTCGACGCCCACCGAGAGGGCGGCGGGTGCGTTGCCGGTGCGGCCGGTGACGGTGACCGTGGAGGTGACGGCCGCGCCGTTGTCCGGGATCGCCACGTCGGCGGCGTTCTCGTACGCCTCACCGGGCGGGACGGTCGTCCCCGCCGAGAGCGTCCAGACGGCGTGGGCGAGCGCGTCGCTGTTGCGGTCCAGGGCGGTGTCGTTGACGTTCGCCGTCGTGTCGCACGAGGAGTGGTAGCAGCGGTCGAAGGCCTGGCCGGCGGTGCCGCCCCACTTCTGGACCTGCGCCGCGGTCTTCGTGCGCCCGGCGCCGGTGAACAGACCGCCGACCGGTATGCCCACGTTCTTGAACGAGGCGTGGTCGGAGCGGCCGTCGCCCTCGGTCTCGATCTCGGTCGCGACGCCGAGGCCGGCGAAGTAGTCCTTGAAGACCTTCTCGATCGCCGGGTCGTCGTCGTAGACGAAGTAGCCCGGGTTGGGCGAGCCGATCATGTCGAAGTTGAGATAGCCGGAGATCTTCGAACGCTCGGCGGCGGGAAGGTTGTTGACGTAGTACTTCGACCCGACCAGACCCAGTTCCTCGGCGCCCCACCAGGCGAACCGCAGATGCTTCGTGGGCTGCAACTGGGCGCGGGAGACGGCGAGCGCGGTCTCCAGGACACCTGCGGAGCCCGTGCCGTTGTCGTTGATGCCGGCGCCGGAGGAGACGGAGTCGAGGTGCGCACCGGCCATCACGATCTGGTTGGCGTCGCCGCCGGGCCAGTCGGCGATGAGGTTGTACCCCGTGGCACCGCTGGAGGTGAACTGCTGGATGGCCGTGGTGAATCCGGCAGCGTCCAGCTTCGCCTTCACATAGTCGAGGGACGCCTTGTAGCCGGCCCGGCCGTGGGCGCGGTTGCCGCCGTTGGCGGTGGCGATCGACTGGAGCTGGTTGAGGTGCGCCTTGACGTTGGCGAGCGGTATGTCGGGGGCGGCCAGTGCGGACGTCGGCGCGGCCGGTGCCGCCGTGGCCGCGGGAGCGGCGGAGGCGAGCAGACCGGCCAGGGCTATCGCGGCGGCCGCGGCCGTGCGTCTGGGAAAGGCGGAGAACTTCATGTGGGGGCTCCGGATTCCGTACGGGGACATGACGGAACGTGCGAGACGCCCCGGAACGGCTCGTTCCAGGGCGTTGGAGCAGTGGCGCTGAACAGAGACGGTGAGCGGTGCGAGCGCGTGGGCATGCGGTGGTGACGGTGCGGTACGGGTTGCGCGGTGTGCGTGCTGAGAGTTCAGCGAGACTTTGACTCACCGTCAAGGGCGGAAATCGGTCAGCAGCGTTCGTATATAGGACGCCTGCTCCGTCACGGAACGGCCAATGCCGCGGCGCCTTTCGGGCACAACTGCCGCGCGGTGGGCGTCAACGGTGTGACAGGGGTTCAGGCTGTGGCCATCGCCGAGCGAGGGTACGCCGTATGAACCTGAATCCGTTCCTGCTGCTGGACGCCGCGATCAGATATCTGCTGCCCGTGGGGGTCACCGCGCTGTTCGTCGTCGTGGCCGCGATGGCTCTCCTCGTCGGCGTGTTCGCCCTGCTGACACGGCGCGTGCGCCGGCGGTACGTGGCGGCGGAGGAGGAGGGCCACGGGCTCGACTTCTTCACCTGGCGGGACAGCCCTTAGGCACGGAGGCCCGCCCGCCGGTCCCCGCGGAAGGCGGTACTACTCCACGCAGAATTCGTTCCCCTCGGGATCCGCCATGGTCGTCCACACGCCCATCGGCTGATCCTGCCGGTAGAGGACGGTCGCACCGAGTCCCTCCAGCCGCGCGACCTCCGCCTCGCGCTTCTCCGGACCCACGTGCAGGTCGAGATGGAGCCGGTTCTTGACCGTCTTCCCCTCGGGCACGCGCTGGAACAGCAGTCGGCGGCCGAGACCGATGTCGGTGTCCTTCTCGAACTCGTCGTCCGGATGCCGGACGGCGGTGTAATCGAGCCAGGCGTCCCGGCCGTGGGCCCGGGTGGTCGAGCCGTCCGGCAGTTGTCCCGCCTGCCGCAGGCTCTCGATCAGCGCGCTGTGGTCCTCTCGTCGGTACTCCAGCGCCGCGGCCCAGAAGTCGGCCTGTGTGTGCGGGTCGAAGCAGTCCACCACAAGTTTCCAGTGCACAGTCATGTAACCGCTTATAATGGTTACATGAGCGAGGTCGCAAGAGGACTGACCCTGCGTACGCCGGATGGGCGTCCCTATCGTTTCGACCCCGGCGCGCTCTGCCTTGAGCTGCTGCTGACCGGAGGGCCGGGCGTTTACGCGCGGTGGGAGGTGCTGCACGAGCCCGCCGACCTGGTGCGCTGGGCGCGGCAGAGCCGACTGCCCGGCGGACTGGAGCCGGTCGTGACCCCTGAGGAGGTCACGCGAGCACGGGCACTTCGCGACGCCCTGTGGCGACTGGCCGCCGACCGGATGCGCGGCGGACCGCTGACCCCGGCGGACCTCGCCGTGGTCAACGAGGCGGCGGCGAAGGCCCCGCCCGTCCCGCGGTTCACCGCGGACGGGAGCCACGGCTGGGTCCCCGGCGCCACGGGCACCCAGTTGCTGTCCGCCGTCGCGCGGGATGTGGTGGACCTGTTCACCGGGCCCTACGCACATCGCATCCGCGAATGCGGCGCGCACGACTGCTTCCTGCTCTTCGTCGACACGTCCCGGCCGGGCCGCCGCCGCTGGTGCGCGATGGAGAACTGCGGCAACCGCAGCAAGGTCAGGGCGCACCGCGCCCGCCACACCGAATCGGAGGGAGACGAGTGATGACGAGCGAACCGAACCGTCAGCAGCCCGGCGACAAGACCGGCCTCACGCAGGACGCGGGCTGGGAGATCGGCGTCTCGAAGACGCTGCCCCTGCCCATCGCCGCGGTGTGGGACTTCATCGTGAGCCCGGAAGGCGTCGCCCTCTGGCTCGGGAAGGGCGTTTCGCTCCCCACGGAGAAGGGCGAGGAGTACGAGACGGAGGAGGGCGTCAGGGGTGAGCTGCGCAGCTTCCGCCCGGGCGACCGCGTCCGTCTGACGTACGGCACCACCACGCTTCAGGTCGCGGTGTCCGCGTCGGGCTCCGGAAAGGCCGTCCTCCACTTCCACCAGGAGCATCTCGCCGACGCGGTGGAGCGCGAGAGGCAGCGGGCCCACTGGAAGGCCGTGACGGCCGAGGTGGTGCGGGCCCTGGGGGTGTCCTGAGGACGACTCCGGGTGCTCCCGCTCGGGGGACGCCGCCGTGTCCGTGGCGAGGAGTCGAGCCCGGAGGGACGCCCGAACCCGCCGCGGGACAAGAACCCGACACCGCCTGGGAGGGGGCGTGCAGGGTCGGCCCCGCAGGGGATCGGCGGCAAGACCTGGGTGCTCAATACATGGCAGCTGTGGGCCGCCGACCCCGAGGAGTCGAGCCCGGAGGGCCCCCGGACCCGACGCGGGACAAGTACCCGAGGCGCAAGCACCCGGCAGCCGCACGTACGGGCACGT
>NZ_JBEOSJ010000003.1:159791-192566 GCF_040302905.1 Streptomyces sp. NPDC096193
GTGCAGGGTCGGCCCCGCAGGGGATCGGTGGCAGGACCCGGGTGATCAATGCAATGCGGCTGTGGGCAGCCGACCCCGAGGAGTCGAGCCCGGAGGGCCCCCGGACCCGACGCGGGACAAGTACCCGAGGCGCAAGCACCCGGCAGCCGCACGTACGGGCACGTGCTCGACCGCCTGGGAGGGGGCGTGCAGGGTCGGCCCCGCAGGGGATCGGTGGCAGGACCCGGGTGATCAATGCAATGCGGCTGTGGGCAGCCGACCCCGAGGAGTCGAGCCCGGAGAGCCCCCGGACCCGACGCGGGACAAGTACCCGAGGCGCAAGCACCTCACCCGGCCCCGGGACCCGACGCCGGACAAGCACCCGAGCCCCAAGCACCTCACCGACCCCCGGACCCGCCCCCGGACAAGAACCCGAGGCGCAAGCACCCGCCCCCCGACAGCGCACAACGACCCCAACGCCCAAGCGCCTCAAGACGTCGGCTTCACCGGATCCGAAGCCGACGTCACGACCGCCGCCGGAGCAACCCCCGCCACCCTGCTCAGCGCCGCCTCCCTCGACAGCCTCGCCGCCTCCGCCCGGGTCCTCCTCGCCGTCCTCAACGCATCCCACGTCAAGCAGCTCAGCGCCAGCCACACCAGCCCGAACCCGGCCCACCTCTCCACCGGCATCGCCTCGTGGAAGTACAGGATCCCCAGCAGGAACTGGAAGATCGGCGCCAGGTACTGCAGCAGGCCCAGCGTCGACAGCGGGACCCGGATCGCCGCCGCGCCGAAGCACACCAACGGCGCCGCCGTCACCACACCCGTCGCGGCCAGGAGCGCCGCGTGCCCCATCCCGTGCGCCCCGAACGTCGCCGCCCCGTCCGCGCCGAGCCACAGCAGAAACCCGAGCGCCGGCAGGAACTGGATCGCGGTCTCGGCCGCCAGCGACTCCAGCCCCCCGATGTTGACCTTCTTCTTCGCCAGCCCATACGTCGCGAACGAGAACGCCAGCGTCAGCGAGATCCACGGCGGCTGCCCGTACCCGATCGCCAGCACCAGCACCGCCGCGAACCCGGTGCCGACCGCCACCCACTGCGCGCGCCGCAGCCGTTCCTTCAGCAGCAGGACGCCCATCGCGATGGTGACCAGCGGGTTGATGAAGTAGCCGAGGGACGCCTCGACGACGTGGCCGGAGTTCACGGCCCAGATGTAGACGCCCCAGTTGACGGTGATGACCGCCGCGGCGACGGTGATCAGCGCGAGTTTCCGGGGGTCGCGGATCAGCTCCCGTACCCATCCCCAACGCCTCACCACCAGCAGAGCGACGGCCACGACGGCCAGCGACCACACCATGCGGTGGGCGAGGATCTCCGCCGCGCCCGAGGGCTTCAGCAGCGGCCAGAAGAGGGGGACCAGGCCCCACATCCCGTAGGCCCCGATCCCGTACAGCAGGCCTGCCCGCTGTTCACCGTCCGACGTCACTGCCCCTCCTGCCCTGCGCGCTGCACCTCGTCGAAAGGTACGCGCCGCAGGCCGGGCCTGTCATGCCCGTATCGCCATACGGTCATGACGAATCGAGGGGTGAGGGAGAGGGGCGCCAGTACGACGCGGCGGTCACCCGGAACGACGTGGCGCCCACCTACAACAACCCCGGAACAGCCCGCGCCTGCCGCCTCAGACCGCTGCCAGCGCCGCCCTGACCGAGTCCGCCAGCGGCGTCGTCGGACGCCCGGCGAGACGCGACAGATCGCCGCTCGTCGTGGCGAGCAGCCCACGGCTCACCGCCGCGTCGACGTCGACGAGGATCTCGGCGAACGGCGCGGGCACCCCCGCCCCGGTCAGGATCTCCAGATGCGCTGCGGCCGGGACGTCGTTGTAGACGATGGTGCGCCCGCTCTGCGCGGACAGCTCCGCCGCGTACTCGGTGAAGGACCACGCGACGTCCCCGCTCAGCTCGTACGCCTGCCCGAGGTGCCCCTCGCCGGTCAGCACCGCGGCGGCCGCGGCGGCGTAGTCGGCTCGGGAGGCGGAGGCGACCCGGCCCGCGCCGGCGCTCGCGACGACGGCGTCGTGCGCGAGGACGGGCGCGAGCTGCTCGGTGTAGTTCTCGGTGTACCAGCCGTTGCGCAGGAAGGTGTACGGCAGACCCGAGTCGAGGATCAGCTGCTCGGTGACCTTGTGCTCGGCGGCCAGCAGGAAGTCGGCGGCGGGCCCGCCGAGGATCCCGGTGTACGCGAGCTGCGCGACGCCCGCCGCCTTCGCCGCCTCGATCGCGGCGGTGTGCTGCGGAACGCGCCTGCCCACCTCGTTGCCGGAGATCAGCAGGACCCGGTCGCCCGCACGGAAGGCTTCGGCGAGCGTCCCGGGCTCGTCGTAGTCGGCGATCCGCAGCTCCACGCCTCGCGCGGCGAGGTCCGCGGCCTTCTCCTTGTCGCGGACGACGGCGACCACTCCCGCTGCCGGGGTTTTCGTCAGCAACTCGTCAATGACGAGTCGGCCGAGGGATCCCGTGGCTCCGGTGACGACGATGCTCATGGTTGTTTCCGTTCGTAGGGTGCGTCAGCCTGCTCGCTCACCCTAGGGTGGGTACTAACCAAGCGAAAGTACCCACTTTGAAGTAAGGTACTGGCATGAACGTAAGCTGGACGCCCGATGTGAACGACAAGATGTGCCCCTCCCGCATCGTCCTGGAGCACGTCACCAGCCGCTGGGGAGTCCTTGTCCTGGCCGCGCTGCTGGAGCGCTCGTACCGCTTCAGCGAGCTGCGGCGGACCGTGGGCGGTGTCAGCGAGAAGATGCTCGCGCAGACGCTGCAGACCCTGGAACGCGACGGGTTCGTGCACCGCGACGCCAAGCCCGTCATTCCGCCGCGCGTGGACTACACGCTCACCGAGATGGGCAGGGAGGCCGCCGAACAGGTGTGGGCGCTGGCGCGCTGGACGGAACGGCGGCTCGAAGCGGTCGAGCGGGCCCGCGCCGAGTACGACGAGGCGAAGGCCTCGCTCATGGCGGAGCCGGCCTGACGAGCCCGGCACCGACGAGCCCGAGCCTGCCGGGCACGGGGGCGTCCACGGTGTCGGCACACCCCCGGCCTACGAGCACGGGGACATCCACGGTGGTCGGCTCGGGGCGCCCACCACCGCCC
The DNA here is from genome assembly GCF_040302905.1 of Streptomyces sp. NPDC096193. NCBI lineage: Bacteria > Bacillati > Actinomycetota > Actinomycetes > Kitasatosporales > Streptomycetaceae > Streptomyces > Streptomyces sp. NPDC096193. Next base: position 162,919 of record NZ_JBEOSJ010000003.1, read on the forward strand.
GCCCACCCGGACACCGGCGGCCCGGCATCAACAAGTACGGCAGGCCCGGCGAACAGCAAGAGGGACCGGGGCCTCAACGACCCCGACCCCTCCGCAGACCCGTGTCAGCCCCCGACGGTCCAGGTGTCGTTGCCCGCCAGCAGCGCGCTCAGGTCCCCCTTGCCGTCCCTCTCGATCGCCGTGTCGAGCTGGTCCGACATCAGCGTGTCGTAGACCGGCCGTTCGACGCTGCGCAGCACGCCGATGGGCGTGTGGTGCAGCGTGTCCGGGTCGGCCAGCCGGGACAGCGCGAACGCCGTGGTCGGGCTGGTGGCGTGCGCGTCGTGGACGAGGACCTGCGACTCGTTCGCGGGCGTCACCTCGACCACCGTGAGGTCCCCGGTCGCCGGATCCCGTACGACGCCCTTGGAGTTGTCGGTGCCGAAGAGGATCGGCCGGCCGTGTTCGAGGCGGATGACCGCCTCCTCGGCCTGCTGCTTGTCCTTGAGGGCCTCGAAGGCGCCGTCGTTGAAGATGTTGCAGTTCTGGTAGATCTCCACCAGCGCCGTGCCCTGATGGTCGGCGGCCTGGCGCAGCACCTCGGTCAGGTGCTTGCGGTCGGAGTCGACGGTGAGGGCCACGAAGGAGGCCTCGGCGCCGATCGCCAGTGACACCGGGTTGAAGGGCGCGTCGAGCGAACCCATCGGCGTCGACTTGGTGATCTTGCCGACCTCGGACGTGGGGCTGTACTGGCCCTTGGTGAGGCCGTAGATCCGGTTGTTGAAGAGCAGGATCTTCAGGTTCACATTGCGGCGCAGCGCGTGGATCAGGTGGTTTCCGCCGATGGAGAGCGCGTCTCCGTCACCGGTGACGACCCAGACGCTCAGGTCCCGCCGCGAGGACGCGAGCCCGGTGGCGATCGCGGGCGCGCGGCCGTGGATGGAGTGCATCCCGTAGGTGTTCATGTAGTACGGGAAGCGGGAGGAGCAGCCGATCCCCGAGACGAAGACGATGTTCTCCTTCGCCAGACCCAGTTCGGGCATGAAGCCCTGCACGGCGGCGAGGATCGCGTAGTCACCGCAGCCGGGGCACCAGCGCACTTCCTGATCGGACTTGAAGTCCTTCATGGACTGCTTGGCTTCGGCCTTGGGAACCAGGGAGAGAAGACCGGACACCGTCTCAGTCATTGATGGCCTCCTTGAGAGCCGTGGCCAGCTGCTCGGCCTTGAACGGCATGCCGTTGACCTGGTTGTAGCTCTGCGCGTCGACCAGATACCTCGCCCGGATCAGGGTGGCGAGCTGGCCGAGGTTCATCTCCGGTACCACTACCTTCGTATAACGCCCCAGCACGTCCCCGAGATTCCGCGGGAACGGGTTGAGATGGCGCAGGTGGGCCTGGGCGATGGGAATGCCCGCGGCCCGCAGACGCCGTACGGCGGCGGTGATCGGTCCGTACGTCGAACCCCAGCCCAGCACCAGCGTGGTCGCCTCGTCCGGGTTGTCGACCTCGATGTCGGGCACCTCGATGCCGTCGATCTTGGCCTGGCGGGTGCGGACCATCAGGTCGTGGTTGGCGGGATCGTAGGAGATGTTGCCGGTGCCGTCCTGCTTCTCGATGCCGCCGATCCGGTGCTCGAGTCCGGGCGTCCCCGGAACCGCCCAGGGACGCGCGAGGGTCTGCGGATCACGCTTGTACGGCCAGAACACCTCCGTACCGTCCGCCAGCTCGTGGTTCGGGCCGGTCGCGAACTGCACCCGCAGGTCGGGGAGTTCATCGATGTCGGGGATCCGCCACGGCTCCGAGCCGTTGGCGAGGTAGCCGTCGCTGAGCAGGAAGACGGGGGTGCGGTAGGCCAGGGCGATCCGTGCCGCGTCCAGGGCCGCGTCGAAGCAGTCCGCGGGGGTGCGGGGTGCCACGATCGGCACCGGCGCCTCGCCGTTGCGGCCGAACATGGCCTGGAGCAGGTCCGCCTGCTCGGTCTTGGTCGGCAGACCGGTCGAGGGGCCGCCCCGCTGGATGTCCACCACGAGCAGAGGCAGTTCCAGGGAGACCGCGAGACCGATCGTCTCCGACTTGAGCGCCACACCGGGGCCGGAGGTGGTGGTCACGGCGAGCGCGCCGCCGAAGGCCGCGCCCAGCGCCGCCCCGATGCCCGCGATCTCGTCCTCGGCCTGGAAGGTCCGCACACCGAAGTTCTTGTGCTTCGACAGCTCGTGCAGGATGTCGGAGGCGGGGGTGATGGGGTACGAGCCCAGGTAGAGCGGCAGGTCCGCCTGCTTGCCGGCGGCGATGAGCCCGTAGGACAGGGCGAGGTTCCCGGAGATGTTGCGGTAGGTGCCGGCCGGGAAGGCGGTGCTCGCCGGGGCGACCTCGTAGGAGACGGCGAAGTCCTCGGTCGTCTCGCCGAAATTCCACCCGGCACGGAAGGCCGCGATGTTCGCGTCGGCGATCTGCGGCTTCTTGGCGAACTTGCTCCGCAGGAATTTCTCGGTGCCCTCGGTGGGACGGTTGTACATCCAGGACAGCAGCCCGAGCGCGAACATGTTCTTCGAGCGCTCGGCCTCCTTGCGGGGGAGACCGAAGTCCTTGAGCGCCTCGATGGTCAGGGTCGTCAGCGGCACGGGGTGGACGTGGAAGCCGTCCAGCGAGCCGTCCTCCAGCGGGGAGGTGGCGTAGCCGACCTTGGCCATGGCCCGCTTGGCGAATTCGTCGGTGTTGACGATGATGTCGCCGCCGCGCGGCACGTCGGCGATGTTGGCCTTCAGCGCGGCCGGATTCATCGCGACCAGCACGTTCGGCGCGTCGCCGGGGGTGAGGATGTCGTGATCGGCGAAATGGAGCTGGAAGCTGGAGACGCCGGGGAGGGTGCCGGCAGGCGCCCGGATCTCGGCGGGGAAGTTCGGCAGCGTGGAGAGGTCGTTCCCGAAGGTCGCCGTCTCCGAGGTGAAACGATCACCCGTGAGCTGCATGCCGTCGCCCGAGTCACCCGCGAAGCGGATGATGACCCGGTCCAGTCGGCGGACTTCCTTCGGCTCCGCGGGCACCCGCTGCCCGCCGACGAGCGTCGTATCGCCCTCGTCGGCCTCATCGGCATTCTCGGCTGGGCTACTGACCTGGCTGGTCACTGAACTGAACCTCCCTCGAGGCGGCTGCTCGGGCCCGGCCGGCCCACCGGCCGTCCCACCTGACACCCTACGACCGTGAGGGTGGCCTTCCTCGGACCGCTCACATTTCGGACGTCCGTGTGAGACGCCGTGGTGCCCTCGTGTGCCTTCATGCGTTCGCCCCCGATTGCGTGTGGTGAGACGCTCCCCGCTCAATGTTCGGTTCTGGGGCTGGAGCCCCACTCAATACCTGACAGAGTGTCAGACGATTATGAGTTCAAGTAGGTCAGCACCGCCAGAACACGCCGATGATCCCCGTCGCTCGGGGACAGCCCGAGCTTCAGGAAGATGTTGCTGACGTGCTTCTCGACCGCTCCGTCACTCACCACCAGCTGCTTGGCCACCGCCGAATTCGTCCGGCCCTCGGCCATCAGACCGAGAACCTCCCGCTCACGGGGGGTGAGACCGGCCAGCACGTCCTGCTTGCGGCTGCGGCCCAGCAACTGGGCCACGACCTCGGGATCCAGTGCCGTACCGCCCCGGGCCACCCGCACCACGGCGTCCACGAACTCGCGCACTTCGGCTACCCGGTCTTTCAGCAGATAGCCCACTCCGCGGCTGCTCCCCGCCAGAAGTTCGGTGGCGTACTGCTCCTCCACGTACTGGGAGAGCACCAGCACCCCGATCCCCGGGTAGTCCTTGCGCAGCCGCACCGCCGCCCGGACGCCCTCGTCCGTGTGCGTCGGCGGCATCCGTACGTCGGCGACCACCACGTCCGGCAGCTGCTCCTGCGCGGCCAGGTCTCCGATCGTCTTGAGCAGCGCCTCCGCGTCGCCCACGCCGGCCACGACGTCGTGCCCGCGGTCGGTCAGCAACCGGGTCAGGCCCTCCCGCAGCAGCACTGAATCCTCGGCGATGACGACCCGCACTCTGTCCTCCACTGCCCTGAAGCCCCCCTGTCGATCCGCTTCCACCCCTGTGTTCACCAGCATCGCAGTATTGGCTCCGCACTGCGGCCGGCCTCTGGGAATAGACGGCAAACGGGGGTGGGGCGTTGAGCGGGCGGGGGTGCGGGTCTCGTAGGTCTTGGAGCTCTGGAGGTCTTGGCGAGTCTCGGAGTGGGCTGTGGGCACGGTGCGCCGGGGTCGTACGGGAAGGGCAGCGGCGGTACGGGGGTGGGGCGGCCCGTGTGGCGTGTCAGCCGCGCCAGGGCAGCTCCGCCGTCACCGTGGTCGGGCCTCCGGGCGGTGAGTCCAGGGCCAGAATTCCGTCGACCGCGTCCAGCCGTTCGGCGAGTCCCGCCAGGCCGCTGCCAGCGCTGAGGTCCGCGCCGCCCGTGCCGTCGTCCGTGACCTGAAGCATCAGCCGGTCCTCGGACCGCCAGACGTCCACGGAGGCCCGACGGGCCCGAGCGTGCTTGCTGACGTTCTGAAGCAGCTCGGACACGGTGAAGTACGCGATCCCCTCGATCGCCGGGGCCGGTCGGGACGCCAGGTCCACGTCGACGGCCACCGGGACGGTGCAGCGGGACGCGACGGCCGACAGGGCCGCGTCCAGGCCGCGGTCCGTCAGGACCGCCGGGTGGATACCGCGCGCCAGGTCCCGCAGCTCCTGCAACGCCGTCTTCACCTCGCCGTGTGCCTCGCCCACCATGCGGGCCGCGGCCTCCGGGTCCTCGTTCAGCTTCTCCTTGGCCAGACCCAGGTCCATGGCGAGGGCGACCAGCCGGGCCTGGGCGCCGTCGTGCAGATCGCGTTCGATGCGCCGCAGATCGGCCGCGGCGGTATCCACGACGACGCCCCGGTCCGACTCCAGCTCGACGACCCGCGTGGCCAGGCGGGACGGACCGAGCAGCCCGCCGATCATCAGCCGGTCGACGTACGCGAGGCCGCGGATCAGCCACGCGGTCGCCATGACGACGACCAGGCCCGCGGCGGCGGTCATGCCGATCTCGAAGGAGGTGTCGAGGTAGAACTGGGTGCCGGTGCTGTCGCCGTAGAGCGAGATGCCCGGCTGGTCGAGGTACGCGGGGAAGGTCCACTGCCACAGCGGGTACAGCAGCAGGGACCAGCCCATGACCCAGCAGGTGAACGCGACGGAGAACGCGGTGACCGCCCACGGGAAGTGCACGACCGCGTAGAGCAGGTGCCGCCAGGACGTACCGCTCTTGAGGACGGCGCCGACCCACGACATCAGCCCGTTGGTCCGGGGGCGGACCGGCTCGGGGTTGTCCACGTCGAGGCGGAGCAGCGAACGGGCACGGGTCCGTTCCAGCGCGCCGAAGGCACGGCAGCCGGCCAGGCCGGCGGCGAGGACCGGGATGCCGAGGAAGGTGACCAGCAGTCCGGCGCCGAGCGAGAGCGTCACGATGGCGAAGGTGAAGAAGATGATGCTGATCGGCAGACTCAGCATCAGGTACCCGAACTCGCGCCAGGTGCGACCTTCGAGGGGCGCACGCAGGGCCGCGGGAAGGCTGTGGTCCCGCGTGTCGTACCGGTCGTGCGGCTGCTCCGGTCGGTAATCCGTGGCCATCGGCGTCGTCCGTTCTGCGCTACGGGCTGTCATGAGACCAAGCCTGCGGCGACGGGCGGCCGGGCACCATGAGGGGGGTTGCCCTCTTGGGTGGGGGGTTTTCCCCACCATGAACCGGGGGGGGCTTGGGGCGTCGGGTGCGCGGGCGGGTGCTTGCGGCGTCGGGCGCCTGTGCGGTGCGGGGTGCTTGTCCGGCGTCGGGTCCGGGGGCTGGGTGCTTGGACTTCGGGGTCTTGTCCGGTGGCGGGTCCGGGTGCTTGGGCCTCGGGTTCTTGTCCGGCGTCGGGTCCGGGGGCCCTCCGGGCTCGACTCCTCGGGGTCGGCGGCGTACAGGTTCCTTGCATTGAGCACCTGGGTGTTGCCGCCGATCCCCTGCGGGGCCGACCCTGCACGCTCCCTGGCGGCGGTCGAGGTCGTGGCCCGTTGCGGTGCGGGCACACACGAAGCCGAGCCTGTTCGGCAGCGGGACGGGATTCGCGCGCCAGCCGAGGCGTCAGCCCAAGGGAAAGCCCTCTCCTACCCGTGCCTGACGGGTGTGGTCCCATCCCCCGCGGCGCGAACCGCCATGCCTCGGCGGCGTGGGCGCAGCCACATGCAGTTCGATGCGCGAGGCTGGCGCAGGCCAGCCGGGCCAGTGCCTGACAGGCACCGTCAGCCGCCGCGGCGCGAAGCTGCCGCGAGCCGGGGGTGGGGCGGCGGCCCCACACCCGTTCCTTCCACCTGCACTGAACAAGTGCGGTCAGCTCAGCGGCGAGGAGCGACCACACGCACGAGGCGTGGGGCGCAGCCCCGTAGCCGAACAGGCACGGTCACCCGGCTGCCGGGACCCGCAACCCTCAGGCGTCGCCCCGCGGCGCGAAGCTGCCGCAAGCACGGGGAGTGCGGCGCCCTCCCCGCAGAAACTCACCCCGGGCAGGTGCGATCACCCTCAGTGCGGCGTGCGTGAACGCCACGGCACCTCCACCGTCACCGTTGTCGGTCCCCCTACCGGCGACTCCAGGACGAACAGCCCGTCCACCGCCCCCAGCCGCTCCGCGAGCCCCGACATCCCCGTACCGCCGTCCAGGCGCGCACCGCCCTTGCCGTCGTCCGTGACCTGGATCAGCAGGCGGTCCCGCGTGCGCCAGACATCCACCGTCACGCTCTTGGCCTGCGCGTGCTTGCTGACGTTCTGCAGCAGTTCGGACACGGTGAAGTACGCGATGCCCTCGATCGCCTCGGCCGGCCGTTCCAGGAGGTCCACCGTCACCTTCACCGGTGCCGTACAGCGGGAGGCGACGGAGGAGAGCGCGGCGTCGAGGCCGCGGTCGGTCAGGACCGCGGGGTGGATGCCGCGGGCCAGGTCGCGCAGCTCCTGGAGGGCGAGCTTCACCTCGCCGTGCGCCTCGTCGACCATCGCCGCGGCCGCCGTCCTGTCCAATTCGTCGCCGCTGAGCTTCTCCTTGGCGAGCCCGAGGCCCATGGCGAGGGCGACCAGCCGGGCCTGGGCGCCGTCGTGGAGGTCGCGTTCGATACGGCGGAGATCGGCTGCGGCGGTGTCCACGACGACCCCGCGGTCGGACTCCAACTCGGCGATCCGCTGCTCCAGTTCGTCGGACGGCGAGAGAAGGCCCCGCGCCATCGCACGGTCGGCGTTGGCGAGTCCGCGCGCGATGAAGGGCAGTAGCGGCCACAGGACGAACAGGCTGACCAGCGTGGTGGAGAAGGTGAGGACCCCCCACGGCAGCCGGATGAAGCAGTACAGCACCGTGCGCCAGGCGACCGGGTCCTTGAGGGTCGCCCACAGGCGGGGGAACATCCCGCCACTGCGGTGCATCCCCGACAACCCGCTCGGCTCGTCGATCCGTACGCCGAGCAGCGCCCGCGTCCGCGCGCGCTCCGCCCTGCCGAGTCCGCGCGCCCCCATGAGGCCGAGGGCGAGCAGCGGGAGGCCGACGACCGTGACCGACAACAGCACACCGTTGAAGATCAGCAACGTCACGTAGACGAAGCCGACCAGCGACACCGGCAGATTGCAGAGGAGATGCGCGATCTCCTTCCAGGTGTGACTGCCGAACGCGAATTGCGCGGGTGGCGGCCGGTCATGGTCGGATGCGGTGCTGCTCACGGTCATACGGGCCAGCCTGCCGGGCCGCGCCGCCGCGCGCCATGGGGTGGATGGGTGGGATGAAGTAGGGATAACCCCACCCGATGCGCGACGCGACTTCTTACGGTCCCTTTAGCAGGCCTAGACTCCCGTGCATACAGATCGTCGATCAGATCGCCAACGACGTCAGGGAGCGAGGGGCGGACGTGCCGGAACCGACCGTGGCCGTGCTCGCGGCGGACTACTTCGAGAGCTATTCGGTCGTCGGACTGCTCGCGGTGATCGGCGTGCTGTTCGTCGCCGTCGCCTTCGGAGCGGGCCGGCTGCTGAGGCCGGTGGTGCCCACGCCGGAGAAACTGCTGACGTACGAATGCGGCGTCGACCCCGTCGGCGAGGGCTGGGCGCACACCCAGGTCCGTTACTACGTGTACGCCTTCCTGCACGTGATCTTCGCCGTCGACTCGATCTTCCTCTTCCCCTGGGCCACAGTGTTCGCGGCGGCGGGATACGGCGCGACGACGCTCGTGGAGATGTTCATCTTCCTCGGCTTCCTGGCTGTGGGACTGCTCTACGCATGGAAGAAGGACGTCCTGACATGGACGTGACCCCGACCCCCACCTCGCACCCGGCCGCGCCCGCGGATACGGAGCTGCTGCCGGAGCCCCGCCGACTGGGCGTTCTGTCCCGGCTGGCGCCCGAACCGATGAAGGTGGTCCTCAACTGGGGCCGCCGCTACAGCCTGTGGGTCTTCAACTTCGGACTCGCCTGCTGCGCGATCGAGTTCATCGCCGCGTCGATGGCCCGGCACGACTTCATCCGCCTCGGGGTGATCCCGTTCGCGCCCGGCCCGCGGCAGGCGGACCTGATGGTCGTCTCCGGCACGGTCACCGACAAGATGGCGCCCGCGGTCAAGCGGCTCTACGAGCAGATGCCGGAGCCCAAGTACGTCATCTCCTTCGGCGCCTGCTCCAACTGCGGCGGCCCGTACTGGGATTCCTACTCCGTGACCAAGGGCGTCGACCAGATCATCCCGGTCGACGTCTACGTGCCCGGCTGCCCGCCGCGGCCCGAGGCACTGCTCCAGGGGATCCTCAAGCTCCAGGAGAAGATCGCACGGGAGTCGCTCGGCGAGCGCTACGGGACCGCCCGCCCCTCCGCGGGCGAGCTGCGCAGCCCGCTGGTGACCCCGCCGGCCGCGCCGGGAGGCGACCGGTGACCGCATACGACCGTCTGCCCGACGCCGTAACGGAGGTCTTCGGCGAGGAGGCCACGGCCGAGCTGGCGTACGAACTGCTCACGGTCGATGTCCCCGCGGCGTCCTGGATCCCGTCCCTGGAGATCGCCCGTACGCAGCTGGCCTGCACCTACTTCGACTGGCTGAGCGCGGTCGACGAGCCCGGCACCGGCTTCCGGGTCTGCGCGCACGTGGTCTCGCTGGAGGGCGGCCGGGTCCGCCGGCTGCTGCTGCGGACGACGGTCCCGCACGAGGAGCCCGTACTAGCCTCCGCCGTGACCGTGTACGCGGGAGCGGCCTGGCACGAGCGCGAGACCCACGAGATGTTCGGCGTGAACTTCACCGGCCACCCGCATCTCGTGCCGCTGCTTCTGCCGGAGGAGTTCGAGGGCCATCCGCTGCGCAAGGACTTCGTCCTGGCCGCCCGGGTCGCGAAGGCCTGGCCGGGAGCGAAGGAGCCGGGGGAGTCGGAGCACGGCGGCCCCAAGCGTCGCCAGATGCTCCCGCCGGGCGTGCCCGACCCCAACGAGTGGGGCCCGCTCAAGGGCCAACTCCCGCCCGCCCCGAGCCGCCCGGCCCGTACGCCCCGAGCGGCAGGCGCCGCCGGAGCCCCGGCAGGCGCCGCGGCCGGAGCGACGGACCGTCCGGCCCGTCGCATCCGTACGGCGGGGGAGGGCTCGGCGAGCCAGACGGCCGCAGAGGGTGCTCCCGCACGCCGTTCGCGCAGCGTGAGCGAGGGCTCGGCGAGCCAGGCGGGCGGCGGAGAGGGTGCTCCCGCCCGTCGTTCCCGCAGTGTGAGCGAGGGCTCCGTGAGTCAGGCGGCTGCGGGAGCGACCACGCCCCCGGAGGCGGAGGGTGCTGCGAGCGCGCCGCCGCGCCGGGACCGGAGCGCGGGCGAAGACGTGGCGAGCCGACCCCAGGAGGCGCCCCGGGACCCGGCGGCCGAGACTCCGGTGGCTGAGCCCTCCGCGCCCGAAGCAGCTGCGGCAGGGACCCGGCCGACCACCACCGCACCGGCCGATGAAGCGGCTTCCAAAGAGACCGAGCCCCGGCGCGCCGGTAGCTCCGACGCCCCGTGGCACCACGCCCGCCCGGCGTTCGAGGAGCCGGACGCGGGTGCGGAAGCCACCACGGACGCGGGCGCGGGCTCCGGACCCGCCCCAGCGCCCGAGCCGGCTACGGGCCCGGAGTCCAGTACGGGCCCCGAGTCCAGTACGGGCCCCGAGCCGGTCCCGGACCGCGACTCCGGCACGGACACAGACACAGAGACCGGCACGGACACAGAGACCGGCACGGACACCCCGCCCCGCACGGATTCCGCGGACGACAGCCCCGGCGACAGCGCCGCCGCCGAGCCCGACACCCCGTCCGACACTCCGTCCCACTACCCGTCCGACAGCAACGACGACACCCGTACCCCCCGCCCCCCGGACAGGCCCAAGGGCGGGCCCCATGAGACCGCCGGAGGCGACCCCGCGTGAACGACGCTCTCGACGTCGCCTTCCGGCTGCTCGTCGTCTTCGCCGTCTTCCTCGTCCTTCCCCTCGTCATCGGGCAGACCGAGCACAAGGTGATGGCCCATATGCAGGGCCGCCTCGGCCCCATGTACGCGGGTGGGTTCCACGGCTGGGCCCAGCTGGTCGCGGACGGCGTGAAGTTCGCGCAGAAGGAGGACGTGGTCCCGGCCAACGCCGACCGCCGCATCTTCCAGCTCGCCCCCGCCGTCGCCCTGCTCCCGTACCTGCTCGTCCTGGTCGCCATCCCGATCGGCCCGAGCGAGGGCGCGGTCGGTGAGGTCGTCGACGCGGGCATCTTCTTCGTGCTCGCCGTGATGGGCGTCGGCGTACTCGGCTCGCTGATGGCGGGCTGGGCGTCCGCCAACAAGTTCTCTCTTCTCGGCGGTCTGCGGACCGCGGCGCAACTGCTGGCGTACGAACTGCCCATGCTGCTCACCGCCGCCTCCGTTGCCATGGCGGCCGGCACGGTCTCGCTGCCCGGCATCCTCAACGCCTTCGAGTGGTGGTGGCTGCCCTGGCAGATCGTGGGCGCTCTCGTCTTCTTCATCGCCGGACTCGCCGAACTCCAGCGCCCGCCCTTCGACATGCCGGTCGCCGATTCCGAGATCATCTTCGGCGCCTACACCGAGTACACAGGGCTGCGGTTCGCGCTGTTCCTGCTCGCCGAGTACGCGGGCATCGTCGTGCTCTGCGGCCTGACCACCGTCCTGTTTCTCGGGGGCTGGCACGGCCCGATGGGCGCCGACGGGCTCGGCTGGGTGTGGACCCTGCTCAAGACCGGTGTGCTCGCGTTCGTCGTCATCTGGCTGCGCGTCACCTATCCCCGGATGCGCGAGGACCAGTTGCAGAAGCTCGCCTGGACGACGCTCGTCCCGCTCGCTCTCGCCCAGATCGCTCTCACCGGCATCGTGAAGGTGGTGATCCAGTAATGCCGCCGATTCCCGGATCCGGCCTCGCCAAGGGCCTGGCGGTCACGCTGCGGACGATGACCAAGAAGACGGTCACCCACCAGTACCCGGACGCGCAGCCCGAACTCCCGCCGCGCTCCCGCGGTGTGATCGGGCTGTTCGAGGAGAACTGCACGGTCTGCATGCTCTGCGCCCGTGAGTGCCCCGACTGGTGCATCTACATCGACTCCCACAAGGAGACGGTGCCTGCCGCCACCCCGGGTGGCCGGGAGCGCAGCCGCAACGTCCTCGACCGCTTCGCGATCGACTTCTCGCTCTGCATGTACTGCGGTATCTGCATCGAGGTGTGTCCTTTCGACGCGCTGTTCTGGTCACCGGAGTTCGAGTACGCCGAGACCGACATCCGCGAACTCACTCATGAGCGGGACAAGCTCCGCGAGTGGATGTGGACGGTGCCCGCACCGCCCGCCCTCGACCCGGGTGCGGAGGAGCCGAAGGAGATCGCGGCGGCCCGCAAGGCCGCCGAGAAGCTCGCCGCGGCACAGGCGCAGGAGCAGGCCCAGGCAGGGGAGCAGGCACAGGCGGGCGACGCTGCCCCGGGCTCCCCGGCCCCGGAGCGTCCCGCGTCGCCGCCCCCGGGTGAAGGAGGCACGGCATGATGCTCGCCGCCGCACCTCAGGGCTTTCTCTCGCCGACCGGCGTCGAGATCGCCTTCCTGCTCGTCGGCCTCGCCACCCTCGGCGCGGCCGTCATCACGGTCACCACCAGGCAGCTGGTACACGCCGCGCTCTGGCTGGTGGTGGCGCTCGGCGGCCTGGCCGTCGAATACCTGCTGCTGACCGCCGAGTTCATCGCCTGGGTGCAGGTCCTCATCTACGTCGGTTCCGTCGTCGTCCTCCTTCTCTTCGGGCTGATGCTCACCAAGGCGCCCATCGGCCGCTCCCCGGACGCCGATTCGGGCAATCGCTACGTGGCTCTGGCCGTCGCGGGCGTCGCCGCGGCCGCCCTGGTCTGGGTGGTCGTGGACGCCTTCCGCGCCACCTGGATCAACCTGGACGGACCCGCGCAGGGCTCCACCAAAGTGTCCGGCGAATACCTCTTCCGGCACTGGGTGCTGCCCTTCGAGGCGCTTTCCGTCCTGTTGCTCGCCGCGCTCGTCGGCGCCATCGTCCTGTCCCGCAAGGGCTCCAAGGACCCCCAGGGGGAGAGCTGATGCACCTCGCCTATCCCGCCGTGCTCGCCGTCCTCCTCTTCTGCGTCGGCCTGTACGGCGTGCTCGCCAGGCGCAACGCCATCCTGGTCCTGATGTCCGTCGAGCTGATGCTCAACGCGGTCAATCTCAACCTCGTCGCCTTCGACGTCTGGCTGCGCGACACCGTGCACGCCGGACAGGCGCTCACCCTTTTCACCATCGCCATCGCAGCCGCAGAGATCGGCATCGGCCTGGCGATCGTCCTGATGGTCTACCGCAACCGCGGATCCTCGGACGTCGACAGGCTCCGCGACACCGCCGAAGGCCACGACGGCAGTTTTGACGAACCTGACGCCACCGCTTCGGCGCAGAAGGCTGAGGCCACCGCGTGACGACCACGACCCTCGCCGTCCTCGTCCCTCTTCTCCCCTTTCTCGGCGCGGCGGCCGGACTGCTGCTCGGTCGCACCGCCCCCGGATTCGTCCGGCCACTCGCGGTCCTGCCCACCCTGACCGCGTTCGCGCTCGCCGTGGTGGTCGCGGTCCGCCAGGGCGGGGGCAAGGCGATCGACGCCTCGACCCAGCTCACGCCCACGGGTTCGGTCCCCATCGACCTCGCGCTGCACCTGGACGGCTTCGCGGTCCTGGTCGCCGTCCTCGTCGGCTTCGTCGCGACCTGTGTGCAGATCTATTCGACGGGCTATCTGCGCGACGACCCGCGTTACCCCTCGTACGCCGCTCTCGTCTCCCTCTTCACCTCCGCGATGCTGCTCGTCGTGTACTCCGGCGACTTGATGGTGCTCCTGGTCGGCTGGGAGATCATGGGCATCTGCTCGTACTTCCTCGTGGGCCACTATTGGGAGACGCCCGAGGCCCGCGCCGCTTCCCTCAAGGCCTTCCTGGTCACCAAGCTCGGCGATGTCCCCTTTCTGATCGGCCTGTTCGCGCTCGCCGCCGACGCCGGCACGTTCCGGATCACCGGAATCCTCGGTTCCGTGGCGGCCGGTGGCCTCGACCACCCGACTCTGGTGGCGCTGCTGCTCCTCGCGGGTGTGGCGGGCAAGTCGGCGCAGTTCCCGCTGCACACCTGGCTGCCCGACGCGATGGCGGGCCCCACACCCGTCTCCGCGCTGATCCACGCGGCGACCATGGTCGCCGCCGGTATCTACTTCGTCGCCCGTCTCCTTCCCGTCTTCGCGGCTTCGGCCGCCGCCCTCACCGTCCTTGCCGTCATGGCCGCCGTCACCATGATCGGTTCGGGCCTCGCGGCCCTTGCCCAGGACGACATCAAGCGCGTCCTCGCCTACTCGACCATCGGCCAACTCGGCTACATGTCGGGCGCCCTGGCCGTCGGAGACCGAGGCGCGGCCGTCTTCCATCTCATTGCGCACGGTGCGTTCAAGGCGCTGCTCTTCCTCGCCGCAGGCGTGGTCATCCATGCCGCCGGCACCAACTCCCTTGCCGCCATGTCCCGGATGACCGGCCTGCCCAAGCGCATCCCCGATGCCTACTGGACGATGACGGTCGCCCTGCTGGCACTTGCCGCAATCCCTCCCTTCGCCGGCTTCTTCTCCAAGGAGGCCGTCCTCGTGGCCGCCGAGCACACCGCGCTCGGAGACTCGGACGTCGCCCCCGTCGGCGCGGGCTGGACGGTCCTCGTCGCCGGCCTGGTGACGGCCCTTCTCACCGCCGCGTACGCGATGCGTCTGTGGCTGCTCGCCTTCCACGGTCGCGGAGCCGCAGCTCCCGACCACGGCCGCGAACCCCTCTCCATGAACGCCGTGCTCTGGCTGCTGGCGGTCCCCTCTCTCGGTTTCGGTCTCACGGTCGGCTACTTCGACGACTGGTTCGACGGACACAGCCTCACCCCGACCGTGACAACCGCCGTCCTCGGCACGGGAGTCGCGCTGGTCGGAGGACTGATCACCTATGCCGCCTGGCGCGCGCTGCAGTACCGCCGGGGCCCCGCCCGCACGCCCATGGGTGCCGTCGCCGCCCACCCCGACGCGGCTCCCGCGGTCTCCGAGGCCGAGGCCGTCGCGACCCACACCCCCGCTTACGGCGACATCGCATCCGCCCCCGACCCGTCCGACCCGGGCCGCTTGCTGCTCGGCCCGCTGCACGGAGCGGCGGCCACCGGCTTCCATCTGGATGCCGTCTACCGCGCGCTGTTCGTCCGGCCCGTCCAGGCCGCCGCCGTACTGGTGCGCTTCCTCGACCGCGAGGTCGTCGACACCTACGTCCGCGGTGCGGGCACCGGCAGCAACTGGCTCGGATGGCTCGTCCGGCGCGCCCAGACCGGCAATGTGCAGACCTACCTCGGCGCGCTGCTCGCCGGCTCGGCCGTCCTCGCGATCGCCGCCGTCATCCTGTCCACCGTCAACGCGGGATCGTGAGCCGTGATCGATATCAGCGAGTCCGTGATGCAGTTCCTTCTCGCGTTCATCGTCGTCGCCCCACTCGCCGGCGCGGCCGCGGCACTGCTGCCCGCCCCGCCCGGCCTCCGCGGCACCGGCCCCGACCAGGCGGTCCTGCGCCACGGCATGACGGTCACCGGAGCCGTCCTCGTCGCCACCATCGTGCTGGCGCTCGGCTTCGACCACGACCATCCGTCGAGGATGCAGGCCACGACGGACATCAGCTGGATCCCGGCACTCGATGTGCGGATCCACCTCGGCATCGACGGCATTTCCCTCCCCCTTGTCGTGCTGACCGCGCTGCTGACCTTCCTCTGTGCTCTCTACAGCTACTTCAAGATGCCTTCGGGCCCGTCCCCGAAGGCCTTCGTCGCGCTGCTGCTCGTCCTCGAATCCGGGACGCTCGCGACCTTCGCCGTACTCGATCTGCTGCTGTTCTTCCTGGCGTTCGAGATGGTCCTCATCCCGATGTACTTCCTCATCGCCCGCTGGGGCGGGGAGGCGCGGCAGGCCGCCGCCTGGAAATTCATCCTCTACACGCTGCTCGGCTCCGTCGTCATGCTGCTCGGCCTGCTGCTGATCGGGCTGAAGACCGGCACATTCGACATGGTGGCACTCGCCACTGACAACGGCCGTGGACTCACCTCGTCCGTGCAGGTCATCGCCGTTCTGGCGATCGGTCTCGGCCTCGCGGTGAAGACCCCGATGTGGCCGCTGCACAGCTGGCTGCCCGACGCCCACACCGCCGCCCCGACCGTCGGCTCCGTCCTGCTCGCCGGAGTCCTGCTGAAGATGGGTACGTACGGATTCGTCCGTATCGTGCTGCCGATCGCTCCCGACGGCATGCACACCTTCGCGCCGTACCTCGCGGCCTTCGCCGTCGCGGGGATCATCTACGGGTCGCTCGCCTGCCTGGCCCTGGCCAAACAGGGCGCCGGCGGCGACCTCAAGCGCCTGATCGCCTACTCCTCCGTCGGCCACATGGGCTTCGTCCTCCTCGGCATCGCGACGATGACCCCCACCGGCGTCAACGGCGCGCTGTTCGCCAACATCGCCCACGGCCTCATCACCGGCCTGCTCTTCTTCCTGGTCGGCGCCCTCAAGGACCGTTACGGAACCGCCGACCTCGACACCCTCGCGGGCGCCACCGGAGCCGCCCTCTACGGCCGCGCCCCCCGCCTCGGCGCCCTCCTCGCCTTCGCCGCCGTCGCCTCGCTCGGCCTGCCCGGGCTCGCCGGATTCTGGGGCGAGATGCTCGCGCTCTTCGGCGCCTTCGACCCCGCCGACGGCCTCAGCCGGCCCGCGTTCCTCACCTTCATGGCGATCGCCGCGTTCGGCACGCTGCTCACCGCCGCGTACCTCCTCGTCGTCGTTCGCCGTGTCTGCATGGGCGCACTGCGGACCGAGGATCAGGAGACCCGGCCCCTCGCCGACGTCCAGACGTACGAGTTCGCCGCCTGGACGCCGCTCGTCGCCCTCACCGTCCTCGCGGGACTGTGGCCCGCGGTCCTCCTCGGCCTCACCGACCCGGCCGTGCAGAAGCTCCTCGCAGGAGGCAAGTCGTGATCGTGGCAGCCGACAGCGGCACCAGCCTCGTCCAGTCCGTCGACTGGCTCGCGATCGCACCGCCGACCATCGTGGCGGTCGTCGGCCTGATCGTCCTGGTCGCCGACCTGTTCACGCCGCAGAAGCGGAAGCATCTGCTCGGCTTCGTCGCCATCGCCGGCCTGGCCGCCGCGCTCATCACGCTCGTACCGCTGCGCAAGGGCGACCGGGAAACCTTCTGCCTGACCACCGACACCGCCGCGTGCAGCTACACCGCCGACCACTTCACCCTGGCCATCCAGTTCCTGGTGCTCGGCGGCGCGCTGCTCACCGCACTGCTGTCGCTCCACGAGACGCGCACCAAGCTCCCCGCGGGCGAGTTCTGGTTCCTGCTGCTGTCGTCCGCCGCCGGAGCCGCCCTGCTGCCCGCGTCCCGGGACCTCGCGACCCTCGTCGTCGCACTCGAAGTCGCCTCGCTGCCCGCCTTCGCCCTCGTCGGCCTCCGCCGCGGCGACCGGCTCTCCAGCGAGGCGGCGCTCAAGTTCTTCCTCTCCTCGGTCACCGCGACCGCCGTCATGCTGCTGGGCGTCAGCTTCGTGTACGCCACGACGGGCACGCTCCACCTCACGCGGATCGCCACCGAGCTCGACGACGTCCCCGGACAGCTGGACACGCTGGCGCAGGCAGGGGTCGCGCTGACCCTCGTCGGCTTCGCGTTCAAGACGGCCGCCGTCCCGTTCCACTTCTGGGTCCCCGACACCTATGTGGGCGCGCCGCTGCCCATCGCCGCCTATCTCTCCGTCATCGGAAAGGCCGTCGGCTTCTCCGGCCTCATCCTGGTCACCGTCATCGCCTTCCCGGGCTACGCGGACGTCTGGGGCCCGGCGATCGCCGTACTGGCAGCCCTCACCATGACCGCGGGCAATGTGGCCGCTCTGCGCCAGTCGGCCACGCGCGCGTGGAGCGCGGTACGCCTGCTGGCGTGGTCGTCCGTGGCGCAGGCCGGCTACCTCCTGGTGCCGATCGCTGCCGCCGCCTACTCCAGCGACGACCAGATCGGTGCCACGGTCGCATACGCCCTGATGTACGCCGTCGTGAACCTGGGTGCCTTCGCCGTGGCGGCGCTGGTCGCCCGCAGCCGCCCGCTCAACCGCGTCGCCGACTACCGCGGTCTCTACGCCACCCGCCCGCTGGCCGCCCTCGCCATGGGCTTCTTCCTGCTCTGCCTGGCGGGCCTGCCGCCGGGCATCGTCGGCCTGTTCGCCAAGGTGACCGTCTTCTCCTCGGCGGTCGACGCGGGCCTGGGGTGGCTGGCGGTCGTCATGGCCGTCAACGTCGTGATCGCGCTGTACTACTACCTGAAGTGGACCGCCGTCCTCTTCCGCGCCCCCGAGGGTGCCGCGGAAGGCGCCGCGGCGGGTGCCGACGAGGCCGGACCCGTCCACAAGGGAGCACCGGCCCCCGTCACCGTCGTCATCGTGCTGGCCGCCGTCGCCGGCATCGCTCTCTCCGGATACCCCCAGCTGATCCTGCGCTTCGCCGCGGGCACCCTGTTCTGAGGCTCACCCGAACGGCTCACTCCGAGGCCGGTAGCACAAGGGAACTAGCGTCCTTCGCCTGGCGTTGACCAGTACAGAAGGGTCCACTGGACAGTGGAGCACCACCACGCAAAGGGTCCCCTGCCGCACCACTTGGAGGGCGTACCGTGCACCGCCGGCACAATGGGCTGAAAACCGCCGTACTCCTCGGGGGACTGTCCGCACTCATCCTCGTCATCGGCAGTTTCTTCGGCCGTACGGGCCTGCTCGTCGCTCTCCTCGTGGCGATCGGCACCAATGCGTACGCCTACTGGAACAGCGACAAGCTCGCGCTGAAAGCCATGCGGGCCCGCCCGGTCAGCGAATTCGAGGCCCCACAGCTCTACCGGATCGTCCGCGAGCTCTCCACCGCCGCCCGACAGCCCATGCCCCGGCTCTACATCTCGCCCACGCAGGCGCCCAATGCGTTCGCCACCGGCCGCAACCCGCGCAATGCCGCGGTCTGCTGCACCGAGGGCATTCTGCAGATCCTCGACGAGCGGGAGCTGCGCGGCGTCCTCGGCCACGAGCTCAGCCATGTGTACAACCGCGACATCCTGATCTCCTCCGTCGCCGGAGCGCTCGCTTCCGTGGTGATGTTCCTGGTGAACTTCGCCTGGCTGATCCCCGTCGGCCGCTCGGACGACGACGACGGGCCCGGCATCCTGGGCTTCCTGCTGATCCTGATCCTCGGGCCGCTGGCCGCGTCCATCATCCAGCTCGCCGTCAGCCGTTCCCGGGAGTACGAGGCGGATGCCTCGGGCGCCCAGATCACCGGCGATCCGCTGGCCCTGGCGAGCGCCCTGCGCAAACTCGACGCCGGTACGAAACAGCTCCCCCTGCCGCCCGAGCCGCGGCTCGAGACCGCCAGCCACATGATGATCGCGAACCCCTTCCGGCCGGGCAGGGGACTGTCCAAGATGTTCTCCACGCACCCACCGATGGCGGAGCGCATCGCCCGACTCGAACAGATGGCAGGTCGTCGTCCGTGAAGACAATCCTGAACGTCATTTGGCTCATCCTGTGCGGCTTCTGGATGTTCCTCGGATACATGGTGGCGGGCCTGCTGCTCTGCATCACCATCATCGGCATCCCGTTCGGTCTGGCCGCGTTCCGCATCGGTATCTACGCGCTCTGGCCCTTCGGCTACACCGTGATCGACCGCCGGGACGCGGGCGCCCCGTCCTTCCTCGGCAACATCCTGTGGCTGATCCTCGCCGGCTGGTGGCTGGCGCTCGGCCACATCTTCACGGGTATCGCGCTGTGCATCACGATCATCGGCATCCCGCTGGGCATCGCGAACTTCAAGCTGATCCCGGTCTCCCTGGTGCCGTTCGGCAAGGAAATCGTCCCGTCGGACGAGGCGTTCGCGGTCCGCTGACGCGCAGGGGAACGGCGTGGGGAGTTCCTAGTCGTACGGGCGATGCGATGAGAGTTCGTACTTGTACGGGCGGTGCGAGGGAGTTCCCACTCGTACGTGCGGTGCGCCGGGCCGGCGCCTCAGCTGCGTCGACGGATTGCGTAGACAAGTGCGCCCGCCCCCACGACGGCCGCGCCGGACACCACCGACGCCAGAGGCAGCGCGAAGGCGAGCAGCACACAGCCCGCGAAGCCCGGAATGGCAAGCACTCGCCATCGGGAACCGAGCGTCCAAGCCGAAGCGTTGGCAATTGCGTAGTACATGAGCACGGCGAACGACGAGAACCCGATGGCTCCCCGCACATCGGCCGTCGCCGCCACCACCGCGACGACGGCCCCCACCGCCAACTCCGCCCGGTGGGGCACCCGGAAGCGCGGGTGCACTGCCGCCAGAGCGGTCGGCAGATGACCGTCGCGAGCCATGGCCAGCGTCGTGCGTGAGACGCCGAGAATCAGCGAGAGCAACGACCCGAGCGCCGCCACCACGGCACCCACCCGCACCACCGGTACGAGCCACTGCGCGTCCGCGGCCCGCGCCGCCTCCGCGAGCGGAGCGGTGGCCCGCCCCAACTCACCCGCACCCAGGACGGAAAGGACCGAGACCGCCACACACGCATAGACGACCAGAGCAATGCCGAGCGCCAACGGAACCGCACGCGGGATCGTCCGTGCCGGATCGCGGACCTCCTCGCCGAGCGTCGCGATCCGGGCATACCCCGCGAAGGCGAAGAACAGCAGACCGGCCGCCTGGAGCACACCGCCCGCAGAGACATCCGCCTCCACACCGAGGTGCCCGAAGTCGGCCGAGCCCGACGTGAGAGAGGAGACGACCACTGCCGCCAGGACAGCCAGCACCACCGCGACGATCACCCGTGTCAGCAGCGCCGATTTCTGAACTCCGGTGTAGTTCACGGCCGTCAGGGCAACCACCGCGGCGACCGCCACCGCATGCGCCTGATCCGGCCAGGCGTACGCCCCCACCGTCAGCGCCATGGCCGCACACGAGGCCGTCTTTCCGACGATGAACGCCCAGCCCGCCAGATAGCCCCAGAACTCGCCGAGCCGCTCACGCCCGTAGACATAGGTCCCGCCCGACGCCGGGTAGCGTGCGGCCAGCCGCGCGGACGACATCGCATTGCAGTAGGCGACGGCCGCGGCGAGTGCCAGTCCCAGCAGCAGTCCCGAGTCGGCGGCTCGTGCCGCCGGGCCCAGCGCTGCGAAAACGCCCGCCCCGACCATCGACCCCAGACCGATCATCACTGCATCGGACAAGCTGAGCGACCGTCTCAGCTGCTGTGTCATGTGCCGCACCTTACGGACCTCTGCAACCGCGGCGCGACGGTGGGACGTCTTCCAGAACACCACCGTACGAAAGGCAGGTCACGGCATGAGCATCATCGGCTGGATCATCCTCGGACTGCTCGCCGGGGCCATAGCCAAGATCCTCCTGCCGGGCCGCGACCCGGGCGGCCTGATCGGCACCACGCTCATAGGCGTAGCGGGAGCGTTCATCGGCGGCTGGATATCGGCCCGCTTCCTGGACCGGTCGATCAGCAACGAGTTCTACGACGGGCCGACCTGGGCCGCCGCGATCGGCGGATCGCTCGTGCTGCTGATCGCCTACCGGCTGCTCTTCGGCCACTCCCGCCTGCGCTGACCCGCGGGCGGGCCGTGCCGTCGACGCGAGGCCGCGCTCGCGCTGATCCGCTCCCGGGCGGTTCCGCGGAGTCGAGGCCTCAGCCGGGCAGGCCCGTCTCCCGCAGGGTGATGTTCAGCCGCCCGCCGCTCATGCCCGTCGCGGGGTCGGCCGTGCCCGGGTACACCTTCGGCACCCCGTGATAAGCGAAACGCGCCGGCCCGCCGAAGACGAACAGGTCGCCGGAGACCAGCTCCACATCGCGGTAAGGACGCCCACGCGTCTCGGTGTTGCCGAAGCGGAAGACGCAGCTGTCGCCGATGCTCAGCGACACCACCGGCGCACCGGAGCGCTCCTCCTTGTCCTGGTGCATCCCCATCCGCGCCGAGCCTTCGTAGAAGTTGATGAGTGCGGTGTCGGGGGCGTACTCGGCACTCGCCGCCACGTCATCGCCCTCTGCACGGTCCCGGCCGTACGCACCGCCCTCGCCGTACGCCGCCTGCACCGCGGCGCGGCCCAGCTCGACCAGCCAGTCCGGGAACGGGGAGACCCGGGCGCCGTTCACATCGTCAGCCGTGCGGGTGTACCTGTAAGGCTGCCAGTGCCAGCCGAGACAGACCGTCTGCACCGACATGACGCCCCCGCCCGGCAGCGCGGTGTGCCGGAGCGGGACGGGGCCGCGCGCCCAGGACCGGCACGCCTCCACCAGCTCCCGCTGGCCTTCCAGCGGCAGCCACCCCGGCACATGCACCGCGCCGGGGGCGACCACCGCCGGGTCCCTGGGGAACAGGGCCGCGCCGCTCACGACGCCGGCGTGCCCTCGATACCGAGGAGCCGTTGCTTGCGCTCCACTCCGGCGGCGTAGCCGCGCAGTGCGCCGTCCGAGCCGATCACCCGGTGGCACGGCCGGACGACCAGCAGCGGATTGCGCCCGATCGCGGTGCCCACCGCCCGCACGCCGACCCGTGACGTACCGACACGGGAGGCGATCTCCGCGTACGTCGCCGTCGTCCCGTACGGAATCTCCTCCAGCGCTGCCCACACCCGCCGCTGGAACTCCGTACCGCCGTCCACGTACTCGATGTCGAAGTGGGTGAGGCCGCCGTTGAAGTACGCGATCAGCTGCCGGCCGATCTCCTCGAAGGCGAGGGGGTCGTGCCGCCAGCCGTCCAGGACGACGGCGCCGCCCTTCTGCTCCGGCAACGAGAGGGAGGCGAGCGCGGTGCCGCCGTTCGCCGGGGCCGACTGCGCGCCGACCAGCAGCAGTTCGCCCAGCGGGCTGTCGATGGTCGTGTAGACCGTCGTGGCGGTCATGGCCCTGTCCTTTCCTCGCGGCATGCTCTGTGTCCTACGCCTACGAGTCTGCGCCGCCCGGACCGCCGAAGCTGGCGGGATTCGGACGTCACGCCAGGCACCCGCCGCTCCCGACCCGCCGCCGCCCGCCGCTCCCGACCAGCCCCGCCGGTTGCGGCCCGCCCGCCGCTTGCGCCCCGACCCGCCTCCGGCACTCCCGGCCCGCCCGCCGCTTGCGCCCCGGTCCCGCTCGCCCGTCTCACAGCCCCGGCCCGACCAGCCCGCCCGGACGAGGCGGGGGAGGAGCGGCCCGGCCGCTCCGCCCCCGGTCCGCCCGGCGAGCACCTGCGGTCAGCGGTAGTTCACGAACTGGAGGGCGAAGTCGAAGTCCTGCCCCTTCAGCAGCGCCTGCACGGCCTGCAGGTCGTCCCGGCTCTTGGAGCTGACCCGCAGCTCCTCGCCCTGGACCTGAGCCTTGACGCCCTTGGGGCCCTCGTCACGGATGATCTTCGCGACCTTCTTGGCGTTCTCCTGGGAGATGCCCTCCTCGATGGAGGCGAAGATCTTGTACTCCTTGCCGGACAGCTGCGGCTCGCCCGCGTCCAGCGCCTTCAGCGAGATCCCGCGCTTGACCAGCTTGGACTGGAAGACGTCGAGGATGGCCGTGACCCGCTCCTCGGAGTTCGCCTGCATGAGGATCTTCTCGCCGGACCAGGCGATCGAAGCCCCGACGTTCTTGAAGTCGTAGCGCTGAGAGATCTCCTTCGCGGCCTGGTTGAGGGCGTTGTCGACCTCCTGCCGCTCGACCTTCGAGACGATGTCGAAACTGGAGTCGGCCATGTCCTGTGGCTCCTTGTATCGGGTGAGTGGAGGAGCGGCCGGAATCCCCGAACCGCACGGGCAAGCCTAGCCACCCGCACCCGCCCCGAGCGCTGATCAATCCGGTGGCGGAGCACACCTGGGCATCAGGTATCGTTTACGTCGTTGCCACGGAGCACCGCCGACAAGCGGCCCTCCTGAGGCGACATCCCATGGCGGTGTGCCCGAGTGGCCAATGGGAGCGGACTGTAAATCCGTCGGCTTAGCCTACCCAGGTTCGAATCCTGGCGCCGCCACGCGAAGTGATGGCCCCTGATCTGCGGAAACGCCGGCCAGGGGCCATCGTCGTATACCCCGGGGCACGACCGTCTCGCGGCTGCACGTTCGCGCTCACCACCCGTAGTCAGGGACAGGCCGTGGACGAAACTCTCCGGCCGCGAACTGCGCAGGAGCCGTCCCCGCGGCGCCGGACCGTTCGACGGCGACAGACCCCAACCCCCGGCCGGCTCATTATCGTCATAGGATCGGCTTCCCAGGATCGGGCCTCGCAGGATCGGGCCTCGCAGGATCGGGCCTTCTAGGATCGGGACATGAGTCGGACCGACCGTGGCATCCGCCTGATCGCGGCCCCACCGGCGACCGTCTACGGCGCCTTCCTCGACCGGGAGTCCCTCGAAGCCTGGCTGCCGCCGGACGGTATGCGCGGGCGGATGGAGCGATGGGATCCCCGGCCCGGCGGCGGGTTCCGGATGGTCCTCACCTATCTCGACGCCGCCGACAGCCCCGGCAAGACCTCGGACGCGACGGACGTCGTGGACGTCGGGTTCGCCGAGCTGGTGCCGTCGGAGCGCGTGGTGCAGACGGCGGTGTTCGAGGCCGACGACCCGGCGTACGCGGGCACCATGACGATGACCTGGGATCTCACCCCCGTCGGTGACGGGACCGAGGTGACCGTCACCGCCACGGACGTGCCGCCCGGCATCGGCCAAGGGGATCACGAGGCCGGGATCGCCTCCTCGCTGGCCAACCTCGCGTCGTACGTCGAAGCCCTCGGCTGAGAGGTTCCCGGGACGGGTGCCCGCGAGCGCGGTGCGCGGCCATCACCGTCCGTGGAACGGGGCACAGTTCTACCGAAGTGCCTGCCGCTCCCATTCCGTGCGGGTCAGTTCGTACGCGACATCGCCGTGCTCCGAGCCCTCGATCACATCCGGCCAGTCCTCGGTGAAGCTGCGGACGTACGACAGGCCGGCCTTCTCCATCACCCGGCGGGACCGCGAGTTGACGGTCATGGTGTTCGCGGTCACCCGATCCACCCCGAGGTCCGTGAAACCCTTCCGGATCAGGGCGCGCGCCCCCTCCGTGGCGTAACCGGCGCCCCAGGCCGACGTGGTCAGGCGATAGCCCAGTTCGACCACGATGGGGCTGTCCTCCGACAGTGGACGGAAGGCGAACCAGCCCAGGAAGGTGCCCGTGGCCTTCTCCTCCGCCGCCCAGTAACCGCGGGTGCCGATGCACGGATGGTCGTGGAGCAGCCGGGGCAGCGTCTCATCCCGGATCACCTCGCGGCTCGTCGGACGGCCGCCGTTGATGAAGCGCATCACGGCGGGATCGTTGTCCAGCTCCAGCAGGCGGTCCGCGTCGGCCTCGGTGAACGCACGCAGGACGAGCCGCTCGGTTTCCAGGAAGATGCGCATGGCCGCATCCTCACGAGCGGCCGGTGGGACCGCCACCGGATTTCTCACCGGTGGCGGCGATGGTCCGGACGGGTACTGACCGGTGGCGGCGATGGCCCGGACGGGTACTGGCCGGTGGCGGCGATGGCCGGGCGGGCCGTCTCAGTCGGCCAGGAGGAAGGCCAGCTCCATCTCCCACTTGTTCATGTCCGGCTCGACGCGCGGGTCCGTCAGATACGACTCCAACCGGCAGCCCCACAGCTCCGAGCCTCCGACCTCCCTCATGTCCCAGGCCAGGCCTTCCTGCGCGGCCCACTCCCGCAACGCGGTGATGACGCCGAACAGCTGGTCCGGGTGGCCGACATGGGTGACGGTCGCGTACCGGCCCGCCGGCAGCATCCCGACCCTGATGTCGCCCTCGGGCTCCGGCAGGGAGTCGACGGGCAGACCGGCCTCGACCTCCGACTCCCCTTCCATGTCGATGCTGTTGAAGCGGAAGAAGGGGGCGCCGGCGAACTCGATGCCCCGGCCGGTCAGCCAGGCGATCAGTTCACCCAGCCGGTCGGCGATCGCGGCGAAGGAGTCCATCCGCACGGAACCGCGGATGAACACGTACGGCTGTTCCTCGAGCTCGACAACGGCGGGCTGGATTTCAGTCATCTCATTCCTCATGACATCAACGACTGTCCACAGGACGCGGATTCACCGGCGTTCAGTGTGACGAGATGTGGACCGAGCGACTGCTGCGGGACGAGATCGGATCCGACACGGCTGCCGGACGCTCAGCCGCCCGCGACCGCCTTCACTGCCTCGACCACCGGAACCGAGCCGCTGATCAGCTCCAGCGTCTTCCCGGCCGTACCCGGGGTCTCCAGCAACTCGGCCACGACCGCCGCGACATCGTCCCGCGGAATCGTCCCGCGGCCCGTCGACGGCTCCAGGCGGACCAGGCCCGTCCCGGCGTCGTTCGTCAGTGAACCCGGTCGCAGGATCGTCCAGTCCAGGCCGGTGCGGGAGCTGACGTACGCGTCCGCCTCGCCCTTCGCGCGCAGATAGTGGTCGAAGACGTCGTCGCCCGTGTGCTGAGGGTCCGCGCCCATCGACGACACCACGATGAACCGCCGTGCGCCCGCGCGTTCCGCCGCGTCCGCGAGCAGCACGGCACCGTCCCGGTCCACCGTGTACTTGCGCTCCACACTGCTGCCCGGTCCGGCACCCGCCGCGAAGACCGCGCCGTCCGCGCCCTGCAGGACGGCGGCCACCTCGTCGAGGGAGGCAGACTCCAGGTCCAGCAGGACCGGTTCGGCTCCAGCGTCCCGCAGGTCGTCGGCGTATTCCGGTTTGCGGATGAGGCCCGCCGGCTCGTGTCCGCGCGCCGAGAGCATCCGCTCCAGGCGACGTGCGATCTGACCGTGTCCTCCAGCGATGACAATGCGCATGAGTACGACGGTACGTCCGATGCGCTCCTCGCGCGCACGGACGGGCACGAGGCGCACGCGGCCGGCCCACACGCGACAGCCCCGGCCCGCCCCTGCAGACCGCCCGCGACAGCCCGGCCCCGGGCACGCGGTCAGCCCGCATCGCCCGCACACAGCAACCCGCCCGCACCACCCATCTGCCCACGCGGCCGACCCGCACCACAAAGCACGCGCCCCCAAGCACGCGCCCCCAAGCACGCGCCCCCAAGCACGCACCCCCGTTCAGGGGCAGGTGTCCGACCGCCCCTGCCGGGGCAGTTCGAGCGCGACCGCCGCCGCCGAGTCGCAGTACTCCCGCACCGCGCTCGTCCGTGCGACCACCCGCCCCCGGTGGATGACGATCCGGCTGTAGGCGAGTGACAGCACGCCCGAGAGTCGTTCGCCGCGTACCGCGAGCAGTTCGGCGGGAAAGCCTGCTTCCACCCGTACCTCCGGCAGGCCCATCGCCTCCCGCGCGTCCGCCGACACCGTCCCGTACGCCTCCTGCGGGCGCATCCCACCCTGAGAGGCCAGCAGATACGCGGGTTCCAGCGGATCGCCGCGTCCCACCGGGTTCGACACGTCCCGCAGGGTTCCGCCGCCCGCGGCCACCCGGACGCCGGCGGCGCGGAGCAGCCGGACCGGGGCGTTGCCGCGCTGTTCCACGGCGGCACAGCCGCCCTGCGGCAGACAGATGACGGTCACGCCGGCGGCCGCGAGCTGATCGGCGGCCCGGGACGCGATGTCGCGCGGCAGCCGGGCGAGGCCCGCGCACGGCCCGATCACGACACCGGGCCGCAGCCCGCCCGCCATCGCCGCCAGCCGGGCCAGCCGGGCGGGATCGTCGCCGTGGGTGTGCAGGTCGACCGGGCAGCCGTGTTCGGCGGCGACCTCCAGGACGGTTTCGGCGTATCCGCTGGGGTCGGGGTCGGCGTCCGGGCAGCCGCCCACCACGCCGGCGCCCATCTTCACCGCGTCCCGCAGCATCGCCAGCCCGTCAGCGCCCGCCGTGCCGGTGAGCAGCCGGGGGACGGCGACGGCCGTCAGATCGGCGAGCCCGCGCAGCGAACGCCGCGCCTGGAGTACCGCCTCCAGCGGGCCGAGTCCCTGCACGTCACCGATGCGTACATGCGAGCGCAGCGCCGTCGCCCCGTGCCCGAGCTGGAGCAACGCGGCTTCGGTGGCCCGTCGCTGGACATCATCGGTCTCGTACGAGACGGGGCCGGCGGAGTCCGCGGTGAGGGCGGTGTCGCCGTGGCCGTGTGCCTCGGCCGGTGCGGGCAGCAGGAGGTAGCCGCTGAGATCGACGCGCGAGGAGTGCGGGGAGAGGCTGCCCGCCGTGCCGACCGCCTCGATGAGCCCGCCGCTGAGCCGTACGTCGACGATGCGGCCGTCTGTCAGCCGGGCACCGCACAGCAGCAGAGCGGTGCTGTCAGCGGTGGCGCCGTCGGAGGGCTGCGGCTGGCTGTCGGGCATCGCGCTCCTGTGTGGGGCGGTGGGGCTCGGGCCGCGGGACGGAGAAGCGTGATCACGCAGCGTGTGCTCGAGCCTAGGGGCGCACCGACCGCGCTTCGAGGAGGAGCGCAATAGTCGTACCGGAGTGGCCTCATGTGGCGTACGGGACGGGCGGGGCGAGGTCCGCGTGTCACGCCCGCTCAGGGCTGCCTGCGTGGCGGGTCGGAGGCCGGACAGGGGGCCACGAAACGGATTTGGGCGAACGGCGAGAGACCGTGTAATGTCTTCATCGCTCGCCCCAATAGCTCAGTCGGTAGAGCGTCTCCATGGTAAGGAGAAGGTCTACGGTTCGATTCCGTATTGGGGCTCTGATGTCGGTGATCCTCGCCTCCGGGCGAGGGGATCCGGTATCGCAGCGGTGTAGCTCAGTCGGTAGAGCAAGCGGCTCATAATCGCTGTGTCACCGGTTCAAGTCCGGTCACCGCTACACACAGTAGCCGATTGCGGGGTCGGTCCTTCGATCGGCTACTCTTTTATGCGTTCATCCGTCCAATAGTCCGTCCAAGGAGCACTCACGTGGCTGCCACCGACGTCCGCCCGAAGATCACGCTGGCCTGCGTGGAGTGCAAGGAGCGGAACTACATCACCAAGAAGAACCGGCGTAACAACCCGGACCGTCTTGAGATGAAGAAGCACTGCCCGCGCTGCAACTCGCACACGGCGCACCGCGAAACGCGCTGAATCAGGCTCGTATACGAGGCCGTCCCCACTCGGGGGCGGCCTCGTGTCGTTTGTATGGTCAATCTGTCAGGAGGGAGCCAGTCCATGGCGCTCGACCAGTCCTTCGTGGGGCGGTCCTATCCGCCCACCTCGCCCTATGAGGTCGGCCGGGAAAAGATCCGCGAGTTCGCCGAGGCGGTGGGTGACGCCAATGCCGCGTACACCGACCCGGAGGCCGCGAAAGCGCTCGGGCACGCCGATGTGATCGCTCCGCCGACGTTCGCCTTCGCGATCACCTTCCGGGCCGCGGAGGACGTCGTCGCGGATCCGCAGCTGGGCCTGGACTACTCCCGTGTGGTGCACCGCGACCAGCGGTTCGCGTACACCCGTCCGGTGCGGGCGGGCGACCGGCTGACCGTCGTGTCGACCATCGAGAGCATCAAGTCCCTTGCGGGCAACGACGTGGTGGAAGTCCGCGGCGAGGTGCACGACGAGACCGGCGAGCACGTGGTCACCGCGTGGACGAAGCTGGTGGCGCGCGCCGCCGAGGAGGCGTGATGACGGCGAAGATCTCTTACGCGGACGTCGAGGTCGGCACCGAACTGCCGGCGCAGGGCTTCCCGGTGACCCGGGCGACGCTGGTGCGGTACGCGGGTGCCTCGGGGGACTTCAACCCGATCCACTGGAACGAGAAGTTCGCGACCGAGGTCGGGTTGCCCGATGTGATCGCGCACGGCATGTTCACCATGGCCGAGGCGGTTCGCGTGGTGACGGACTGGGTCGGCGACCCGGGCGCGGTCGTCGAGTACGGAGTCCGCTTCATCCGGCCCGTCGTCGTGCCGAACGACGAGAAGGGCGCGCTGATCGAGGTCAGCGGCAAGGTCTCGGCGCTGCTGGACGACAAGCGGGTGCGGGTGGACCTGGTCGCCACGAGCGAGGGCGAGAAGGTGCTGAGCATGTCCCGCGCCGTCGTTCAGCTGGCCTGATCTCCGGTACGCAGCAAGGGGACATACGGAAGGGGCCGGCGAGGTGACCACCAAGGCCTACGCCGACATCCCCACGCTGGTGCGCAACAAGATCCTCGA